>NZ_JABBYO010000023.1 GCF_012958305.1 Tautonia rosea
GCGACTTGGAGCTTCACCGTCTCTCCCGGGGCGACCTACCGGATCGCGTCCACCTGGTCGGCCGGATCGAACCGGGCCAGCGCCGCGCGGTTCGGCCTGCTGGACGGTGGCTCGTCGCTTGGGACGGTCCTGGTGGACCAGCGCCAGTCGCCGGGAGATGTCACGTCGCAGGGAGCGGGCTGGGAGGAGCTTGGGGTGGTGACGGTGTCCTCCGGGGTACTGCAGGTCCGGCTGAGCAACCTGGCCGACGGGTTCGTCATCGCCGACGCCGTGCGGATCGAGGAAGTCTCGGCCCCGAGATCGGCCCCCTCGTCCCCATCCTCGCAATTCTCGTTGCTCGAACTGGCGTTGTTCGACGAAGACCTCTCAAAGACGTCTCGATGGTTCCCGAACCTGTCCGGGGCCGAGCTCAGCGTAATCGATCAGCTCGCCCAGACTCTCGTACGTTCGTGAGCCCCTGAGCATCGCGATCACCTCGGGGCGGGTCGCCGCGTTCGGCGGATCCGCCCCGCGAGTGCCCCCAGAAATGGGTCTGATAATGAACCTTATGCTCGCTTCACGTTCACGTGAGTGTGACCTCGAAACGCTGCCGGGCTGCGATAGCCGATCGTCGAATACAGCCGGCAACGGTTGTATAAGACCTCGATGTACTCGAACACTCGGCTTGAGCGTCGAACGACGTTCGGTCGAGTTCAATCCTGCTCGACATCGGGGGGGACGACCGAGGACCAGGCTGAGCCGACCTTGAGTTCATCGAGACGCCAACGGGCCTCCGGGCCGGCGGAGAGTCGAATGGACCTGATCGGGAGGGTGATCGACATGGAGGTCGCTTGTGCCGTCCAGGCGTCTGGTTCCTCGGCGTCGGCACGCTCCCCTGGGCGGTAGACGCGGAGGGCGGCGGTCTGCTGGTCCGCACGAACGCCAAGCTTGAGGACGACCAGGTAAGTCTCCCGGTCCAGTAGACCGGTCGCGGTCTCGTCGATCTCACCCGCGACGCTAATGAACGGGAAGCCCCGGGAGGTAACGCCGAAGGTGACGCCGTCCCGTCGTCCGGCCCCAAGGCCTTCGGCGTCGGGCTCAAGCGTGATCTGCAATGCTTGCCCGGAGTCCGATCGGGCCGGTTCCCGGCCGATCAGCAGGCTGACGAACCAGGCATCGCCGCCCCCCGCCGCGACGGGCTCCTCGAAGCACCGGCGGATGTCATCCCCGGACTCGAGGGCGAGCAGGCGACGTCCCGAGCGGTCGAGGCCGAAGACGACGTCGCCGGGGGCATCGACGACGGAGGCGATCCGGCCCCGTTCACCAGCGGCGGGAATCCAGCCGTCCGCCCACCCGAAACCGCTCCGGCCGCGACGCAGGTGGCCTGCGAGGTTCTCGAACCCGTCATAGGCCAGCAACGCTCCCCCGGTGGACTCCCGCAGGTCCGCCTCGATCCGGCGGACGAACTGCCGGAGGCCGAACGGGATGCGCCGGGGCCGCCCTGGCTCGCTCCTCAGAAATCGCCTGGCCTCACCCGATGCGATGCGATCCTCAAGGCCCACGACCGCATCGGTCGGGAGCCAGATCACACTGCCGTCGAAGACGTGGACCTCGGTCGCGTCCTCGTCGAGGGACACCGCGTACTCGGTGCCTTCGTCGATGATCCGGGCCTCAGGTGTTTCCAGCGTGAAGCCGACGGAGACCTCCGTGACCTCGACGACGAGGGTCCCGGCCCTCAGCCGGGCGGAGTCCGTCGACTCGACGGACAGCTCGCAGGGGCCCTGGAGGATGAGATTCGTGCCCGAGTCGAACCGCAGCTCCGCGGCACCGGAGGCCAGGGCGATCGCCCCGGCCGAGAAGCGGCCCGCTTGCAAGGCGGGCGGGATCCGCCATCGGCAGTCGATCCCCTCGACCAGCCTGCCGAGGTCGCGTCGGTCCGCTGGTTGTGAGCCGGCCTTGTCGTCGGAGGCCTTCGAGACGATCCGGTCGGGGGACGGCTTGCTCGGGACGATCTGCGAGGCGATCAAGACGAGGGCCGCGGCGGCCAGGGTAGCCGCCGCGATTCCCCATCGCCAGGATCGCGGGGCGGTCCTCGGACCGCACCGGGCCGGATTCCCCTGGGCCCTCGTCGCCCGATCGCCGGCCCCGGCCGATTGCTCCTGGGCCCAGGTCCTCAGCCCGGCTTCAAGGTCGATCCGCTCCCGGAACAGGGCGCGGGCCGAGGCATCGGATGCCAGCCGCCGCTGGAGTGCCCGATGGTCCTCCTCGGAGATCGTGCCATCGACGATCGCATCGATCAGCCTCAGCAAGTTCTCATCGCTCATGACCCGATCCCCTCCCTCGCGAGCCGGATGCGGATGCACTCCAGCAGCCGTGACCGCAGTCGGGCCAACTGCTTGTAGAGGGCGGTGCGCTCTTTCCCGAGTCGAGTCGCCACGTCGGTGATGGTCTCGGAACCCATGTAGCAGCGGCGGAGGATCTCTCGTTGCCGCTCGGAGAGACCGGCCATGCAACGCCGCAAAGCCGCGATGCGTGCCTCCGAAAGCTCGTCCTCGGCGGCCGCCTCCTCGGCGAGCAACTGGATCAGCTCGAGATCGAAGTGCAGTCGGCTCCTCCGCTGGACTGTGAGGAAGTTGCGCACCTCGTTGAAGGCGATGCCGCAAGCCCAGTGGAAGAAGCTGCCGGAGCGGTCGAACTCCGGCAGCTTCTTCCAGAGGACGATGCTGGTCTTCTGAAAGACGTCCTCCACGTCGGCCGGGTTGATCAGCTGCTTCGCGATGAACGCATAGAGTCGGTGCCGATGCTGCATCAAGAGGGGGACGAACTCGGAGACACCGTCGTCCCGCTCGGGAGTTGAGACGGACTCGGTCAAGGCCACGGACTCCCTTCATGATCCCCACGTGCCGGCGAGCCGGGCGCACGCACTTTATGCCGTTATCGTACGCCGACCCGGGGATCGGACGGTCTATCGCCCGTTGACGGGTTTTTCCGCGAAACCTCGGGCAATCCCACCTGGCCTGTACGAGAACCGTCGAGCCGATCAAAGTCGGGCCGGAGACGGGTATCCCGTATGAGCGGGCGCTCCGGGTCGACCGGCCCCCCTCCCCCTGGAGACCGCTCGATGCGAATCATGGCCGTGTTGCTCGCAGGAATCGCCTGGTGGGCCAATCCGGCGGCCGGTGCGGACCCCCCGCGCCGACCGAACATCCTCTGGATCATCGCCGAGGACCTCGGCCCCGATTTCGGCTGCTACGGCAACGAGGACGTCGCTACACCGCATCTGGACGCCCTGGCGGCCGAGGGCCGGCTCTACCGCAAGGCCTTCTCCACGGCGCCGGTCTGCTCGCCGTCGCGCTCGGCCCTCGCCACCGGCGCCTACCAGACGAGCATCGGCGCCCAGCACCACCGTAGCCATCGCAGCGATGGGTACCGGCTCCCCGAGGGGGTCCCGCTCATCCCGGAGCTGCTGAGCGAGGCCGGCTACACCAGCGTCCGCGTTACCTCCCTACCGCCGGAAGCGGGGGTAGGCGTCTCGCCGAAGCAGGACCTGAACTTCGAGGTCCCTGAGGGGATGTGGGACTCGGAGGAGTGGTCCGAGCTCGAGGCCCATCGGCCGTTCTTCGCCCAGATCAGCCTCGGCGAGGCCCACCGCCCGTATCGCGGCGGCGTCGGCCCCGAGATCGACCCCGAGCGGATCACGACCCTGCCGCCGTACGTGGCCGACCACCCGGTCGCCCGTCAGGACTGGGCCGATTACCTGGAGACGCTTCAGTCGCTCGACGCCAAGGTCGGCGCGATCCTCGACCTCCTCGACGCCCGCGGGCTCGCCGAGGACACCCTTGTCTGCGTTTTCGGGGACAACGGTCGCGAGGACTTCCGGGGCAAGTCCTCGGCCTTCAACGCTGGTTGCCATGTGCCCCTGATCATCCGATGGCCTGGCGTGATCCCGGCCGGGACCGAGAGCGACGAGCTCGTCAGCCTGATCGACCTCTCCGCCTCGGCCCTCGCCCTGGCCGGGGTTATGATCCCCGAATCCGTCCACGGCGTCCCGTTCCTTCAGGAAGGCACGCCGTCCCGGGAGTTCGTCTTCACCGCCAAGGACCGCATCGAGGAGGCCGTCGACCGGGTCCGCACCGTCTACGACGGCCGCTATCGCTACCTCCGCAACTTCATGCCCGACCGGCCACACCTGATCGACCGGGCGTACTACGATCGAACCAACCCGGTCCGCGCCCTGATGCGGGACCTGCACGAACGCGGCGAGCTCACCCCCGAGCAAGCCAAGGTCTTCGACCCGTCCCGCCCGCCGGAGGAGCTGTACGACCTCGAGTCCGACCCCTTCGAGCTCCGCAACCTCGCCGATTCCGATGACCCCGAGCATCGGGAGGCCCTGGGGCGTCTCCGGATCGCGCTCGATCGCTGGCTCATCGAGACCGGCGACCTCGGCGACGTCCCCGAGGATCCAGCGGCGGTCGACCTCGGCCGGGGCGGCGGCCGCGGTCGGGGAATGGCCGGCGCCCAGGGAGCCGGCCGGCAGGGAGGTCGCGGGAGGGCCGGTGGACCGGCTCGGTCCGCTCCGCCGGCCGACCCAGGTCCCACGCCCCCGGGTGCCTCAGGCCCCGCGGCCCCGGCCGCGCCTCCCGAGCGGGACGAAGATGAGCCGCTGATTCTCTCAAGGCTGGGGATGATGTACGTCGGCGGCCGGACAGTCGAGGCCGAGGGCGGTGGCCGTCGGGGCGGCGGAAGGCAGTCGAACGTTGTGGAACAGGCGCCGGTGCACGTCCTGATCCCGAGCGAGACGACCCGAGATCTCCCCGTCGTGATGGTGCCGGGCCTCGGCCTGACTTCCTACCTCTATCTCAGCACGCCCGACGGCCGCGAGGGCTGGGCCCAGATCTTCGCTCGGGAGGGATATCCCGTCTATGTCTTCGACGAGCCGACCAACGCCGTCTCCGGATTCGACGTCGGCCCGTTCAACGCCGTCCGCTCGGGTCGGGCTGGGCCGGAGACGCTACCGGTCCTGATGGTCTGGTCGAACGAGTCGGCCTGGCGGACCTGGGGCCTCGGGTCGGAGCCCGGCGTGCCGTTCGAGGACACCCAGTACCCGGTCGAGCGGATCGACCAGCTCTACGCCTCGTTCACCCCAGTCGTGGGTGGGGCCGGCGGTGGCGGTGGCGGTGGCCGTCGCGGTGAGGGGGACGCCCCTGCCGCCGCCGGCGCGAGAGGAGGCGGCCGATTCGGCTCCGGCGTGAAGGCCGCCGGCCTGGTCGCCCTCCTCGAGCAGATCGGCCCGGCGATCCTGGTGGTCCACTCCGCCTCGGGCACGACCGGGATTGAGGCCTCCCGGCTCCGCCCGGACCTTGTCCGGGGCCTCGTGATGGTCGAGCCCGTCGGTAGCCCGACCGACCCGGATCTGGTGAAGGACGTGTTCGCCGACGACCCGTTCCTCGCCGTCTTCGGCGACCATTTCGAGGTGCGGAGGATGCAGGGCCGCTACGAGGCCTGCCTTGAGACGGCTCGGCTCGTCGGAGAGGCCGGCGGTCGAGCCGAGGTCATCCGACTTCCCGACCGGGGGATCACGGGCAACACTCATCTCTTGATGCAGGACCGGAATAACCGGGAGATCGCCGAGATGATCATCGAGTGGCTCGGTGATCAGTGATCTGCGAGTCTTTCGATCCGTCAGCGCCGTGCCGTCTCCGCGGGTCAACGACTCGGATCGACTGCACGTTCCACCCGCATCGAAGCAGCCGACCGCGCGGGGGGCGGTTCCTTTCGATTCAACGAACATGGAGCGGCCCCGGTTTCGAACGTCCGTGTCCGGAACCGGGGCCGGGGCTCACCGTGCGTGAATTGATTGCCGTTACCGACTCGACGAGGACGAGGTCGTTTCCGACGTGTCGGCTGACGAGCTTTCGGCGATCCTCCAGGACCGGATACTGCTAAGGCTCGACTTGAGGAGTGTGATCGCCGAGGAGCTCTCGGTCGACTCCGTTGGGTTGGGCCGAGCAGCGCTCACCGGACGAGTCTCTCTCGTGGCAGGTCGAGCATCGACGCGGGAAGCAGCGATCACGTTCGCATTGATCACGGTCGGATCAAGGCTCGCCGGCGAGATGGTCGGAGGAGCCGCGGGAGGTTGCTCCGGAGTCCGAACCCGTGAAGAAACCAGAGAAGAGGTGAATTGCGTACGAACTGGAGTCTGGGTCGTGATCTGGGCCGCCGGGGCCGGAGCCGGAGCCGGAGCCGGAGCCGAATTGAGAGTCACAGATCTCTGAGGAGCGGGAGCGATGGAGGGACGGACGGGACTCATCGTTGTTGATCGAGGGGCGCTGGCCACGGGCATCTGCAAGCCGGATCGGGGGCTCTCATTCACTCGGAAGTCGATCTTGGTGTTTTCTCGGCCCACCACCACGTCTCGTCTTCCGACAAGGCGGTCGTTCACGCGGACTTCGACCTGATGGAGTCCAGGGGCTACCTCGGCCTGGTAGCCGCCGGAGGACCAGGTGCTCACGCTGGACGACTGGCCGGTGCCCGCGTTGGTGATTGTGACCTTGGCGTTCGAAACCCCTTCGCCGAGATCGTAGAACTGGTCGTTGTTTGCGTCGTCGAAGACCACGCCGAGAATCTTCGGGGCGGCCTCGTCCTTGCGGGCGAAGACCTGGGTGACGACCAGCTTCGTCTCCGTGGTCGGAGCAGGTGAGCCGAACGGGGTGGAGCGATCGATCGAGACTTCAACCGGCACAATGGCCACCCCGACATCCTGATGGCTTTCAGTTCTCGGGTCGTTCTGCAGAATGTTCTCTCGGTGCGGGTTGTGAGCGTTGCCAGGCCCGTAGTCGGCCAGGAAGGCCCGCATGGCGTGCTCGGAGGAATCGACGCCATAGATGATATTCTCGGCGACGGCGTCCGGATTCGTGTACCCAGCCGCGATCACGCGGTCGGTCACAGATTCAAGCCCTTTCGGGCCGTCGTGAGTCTGAGTGCCGAGTCGAATCTGATATTCCGTGTGCCGCTTGGCCGCGTCGGCAAGCGAAGGGTCCCAGGCAACCGGAGGCCGGGAGTCGGAAGCAGCGATCTCGGAAATGACGGAATCGACCGAGTTGCCGTCCTGAGTGATCGCCGTGATGGCCCCTCGGGTCAAACCTTGTTCCACCCGCTCGGCCGCCGACTCGGGATTGATCAAGGCCTCGTTGATCAGTTCCAGCATCAGTTGCTGTTCGCCGGTCACATCGGCAGACAGGAGCTTGCGGGCTTCCAAAGTCTCCAACCGAAGCGATCGTCGCATCGTGGGGCGAGCCATCAAGACCTCCCTGTCTTGTTTCGAGCCCTGACCCTGCCATAGGGCCGGACATGACATAGAAACGTTATTGGCGATTCGACCGTCCGTCTTGAGCGGCATTGGCGGTGAAACTCGCCGTAGCCAGATGTCAAGAGCAAACGCAAGGGCTGTGCCAGAAATCTTTCGAATCGTGCCAGGCTATTGGTGTCCCTTCCGCAAGTCAAACGTTCGATTGGGGATACGGCCGCGAAGATTCCTGATGCCGACCCGTGATCCTGGTCCCGATCGCCCTGCGTTGTTCCCGATTCAGGACTGCCTTTTTACAATGCCCTGGGCAGGAACTCCAAACGCAAGTTTCGTTAAAGATTGGAGTTGCGCCGGACGAACTGAGAAGCTGTTCGGGTCGTAGGGATCATTCCGAGAGTGGCGCCGCAGTCAGATCGCCCCCGCCGTGGTCTTGAAGGGGGTCAAGCCGCGCGGATAGCCTGAGGGCGGCTGACCTCCGCTCGGTCAGCCGATCTGCTCATCTTGCCGAGCAATCGTGATTGCAAGCGTTCGCATCGAAGGAAAAGGTCCCATGTCTACGGCTCAGGACGACTCCGTGGCTCGCGTTGCTCAGGCGACGGCTGAGGGAAAGCTCTCCGAGTCGGCGGCCAAGAACATTCGCCGCTGGCTGATTGAGTCGCCGTTCGCTCCCCACCGCGATCGGCTCCGAGCCGACATTGAGCAGCAGCGCTGGCGAGAGCTGGACGACGCCTTTTTCGCTGTCCTCGAATTCGGGACCGGAGGACGCCGAGGCCGGATGTACCCGATCGGCACGAACGTCCTGAACGAGCGCACCATTGCCGAGAGCGCCCGAGGCTTGGCCGATTACGTCACCTCTCGCAAAGGATCAGACGCGAAGCGGTCGTGCGTGATCGCCCGGGATGCCCGGCGCAACTCGAAGGAGTTTGCCGAGTGCTGCGCCCGGGTCCTGGCCGCGGCTGGCTTCACCGTTTACCTCTTTCCCGAGCCGCGATCGACCCCCCTGCTCTCCTTTGCCGTCCGGCATCTCGGGTGCGATGGCGGGATCATGATCACCGCCTCGCACAACCCGCCCTCGGACAACGGCTTCAAGTGCTACGCGAGCACAGGCGGTCAGGTGATCCCCCCCGACGACTCGGGGATCATCGCCTGCGTTGAGGCCGTCTCCGAGCGGGAGATTCCCGAAGTCTCGATGGAGCAAGGACTCAAGGACGGCTCAATCCAGCTCGTCGGCGAGCAGATCGATCGCGCCTTCATCGCCGCCGTCGTCTCTCAATCGGTTTCCGACGCAAGGAATGCCTCGATCGTCTACACGCCAATGCACGGCGTTGGTGAGTCGGCCTGCGGCGAGGCGCTTCGGGCGGCCGGGTTCGCGAAGGTTAACGTCCTGGAATCGCAGCGCCAGCCCGACCCTGACTTCTCAAACGTCCCCGGCCACGTCGCCAATCCCGAGGTCCCCCGGACGCTCGAACCGGCGATTGAAGAGGCCCGCCGCACGGGAGCCGATCTGGTGATCGCCAGCGACCCGGATGCCGACCGGATCGGCGTGGCCCTGCCGGTCGGTCCCTCGTCGGCCGGAGCCTGGACAACGTTGACCGGCAACCAGATTGGTGCCCTGCTCGCGGCCTTCGTCGTCGATCAATGTCAGAAGGCCGGGAGCCTTCGCCCCGATCACTACATGATCACCACGCTGGTCAGCACGCCGATGACCCGGTCGATCGCCGAGCAGGCCGGGATCAGGATGGAAGACAACCTGCTTGTCGGGTTCAAGTGGATCGGGCAGCGGATCGACCGCGCCGGGCCGTCGAATTTCCTCTTCGGTTTCGAGGAGTCGCACGGCTACCTCCGCGGAACGCATGTCCGCGACAAGGATGCCGCCGTCGCGGCCTTGCTCTTTGCCGAGCTGGTCGCCACCCTCAAGGAGCGTGATCAGACCGTCCTCGACTATCTCGATGAGCTTTACCGCAAGCATGGTCATTACGGCGAGGCCCTGATCAACAAGGTCTATGAAGGGCGCACCGGCCTGGAAAAGATCCGATCGCTCATGGCCGCGCTCCGCGAAGACCCGCCCTTGCAGATTGGCGGTCTGGCGGTTACTCGCGTCGACGACTACGGCCGCCACGAATCGCGGCGCCCGGGCTCAAGTGCCTCACCAACCCCCCTGCCCGAGCCGTCTGGCGACCTGCTCATCTTCACGCTCGACGCTCCCGGCACCCGGTTTGCCGCTCGACCCTCCGGAACCGAGCCGAAGATCAAATTCTACCTCTTCGCTCGGACCGACACCTCGGGCCTTGCCGACGGCGCAAGCGTCGACACCGCCAAGGCCGAGACCGCCCAGCGGCTGGAGCAGATGGCTGAGGACATCCACCGATACATCGCCTCGAAGGTTCCCGAGAAGTAAGACTGATCCTGCCCCGAAGCCTGATCCCGGGTGTCTCGGCCCTGCGGATCGAGCCGACGGGTGTCCTTCCCGAGAATGCTTGAGGAAATTCACCCTCCCAGGCTCGTTCGGCGGCCGAGGAAACCTTGGGAGTTGCCTCCCGACCGACAATAAGTGCAGCCCCCCTGCCCTTCCTTCATCGTCGCCCAAGTTCAGGAGTTGCCCAGGGGGGAACACGTCGCGGAGCGACCTTGCCATGTCCGACCCCTCGCCGACAACCGACTCGAACGCTTCTTCAGAGGCGAACAACGCCAGGGATGTTTCCTCTCTCCTGCGTGCCAAAATCCGTGCCCTTCCGAAGACGCCCGGCGTCTATCTGATGAAGGACGCCCAGGGACGCGTCATTTACATTGGCAAGGCCAAGAACCTCCGCAGCCGGGTCGGCTCGTACTTCGTCAAGGGGGCCGAGTCCGACCCTCGGATCCGCGACTGGATCGGCGAGGTGGTGGATCTCGACCATCTCGACGCCGACAGCGAGGTCGATGCCCTGCTCATGGAAGCTCGGCTCATCAAGGACATTCAGCCGAGGCACAACGCCGACCTGAAGGACGACAAGAGCTTCCCCTACCTCCAGATCACCACCGGCGAGGATTTCCCCCGCGTCAACTTCACCCGGGAACCCCGCGACCGCGGCGTGAAGCTCTACGGCCCCTTCCCCCGCGCCAAGGGGCTTCGGGGGGCCATTCAGGTGCTTCAACGTATCTTCAAGTTCCGCACCTGCTCGCTCGACATTGATGAAGATGACCCCCGATGGCGATGGTTCCGCCCCTGCCTTCTGCACTCGATCAACCAGTGCACCGCGCCCTGCAACCTCCGGATCGACAAGGAAACGTATAAAAAAGACATCCGTCGCCTCCGCCTCTTCCTCGAAGGCAAGAAGGACGTCGTCCTCCGTGAGATGGAGGACGAGATGAAGGAGGCCAGCAAGGCCCTCCAGTTCGAAAAGGCCGCCCGATTGCGCGACGAGCTGAAGGCTTTACAGAACCTCAACCTCCGCGGCAACCTCGAAGACCACGCCCAGCCCGAGGTCTTCTATCAGGATCCGAAGAAGGGGCTCCGCGGCCTCCAAAAGGTCCTGAACCTGCCGACCACCCCCCGCACGATCCACGGCGTCGACATCGCCCACCTCGGCGGCACCGAGACGGTCGGCTCGCTCGTCACATTTATCGACGGCCTCCCGTTCAAGCCCGGCTATCGGCGCTACAAGATCAAGAGCGTCAAGGGAATCGATGACTACGCCTCGATCCGCGAGGTTGTCTCCCGCCGCATCCAGGGCTTGCAGGAACGAGACGAACCCTTCCCCGACATCTTCCTCATCGATGGGGGCAAGGGACAGCTCAACGCCGCACTCGACGCCTTCAAGGCCCTTGAGGTTGAAGTCCCTACCCTGATCTCTCTCGCCAAACAGGAGGAAGAAATCTACGTCCCCGGCCGGCCCGACCCCATCGTCCTCTCGCGCCGATCGTTCGCGCTCCGCCTCCTGCAATACGTCCGGGACGAATCTCACCGCTTTGCGCAGCATTATCATCACATGTTGCGATCGAAGCGGACCCTTGGCAATGATGCGAGCGATTAAACCCCTCGCGAACCCGTGACTGTTTCCACACCCCGACGATTGTGGTGCATTCCGCAAGGTGTTTCGTGACCGACCCCATTCAACGCGATTACGAACGTGCTCAGGAGTTCCTCGCCGAGGGCCAGTTTCAAAAGGTGCTAGCGGTCTTGACTCGGATGAGGGACCAGGACGAGAACGACCCCCGAACCATCGAAATTGCCGGCGACCTGGCGAAGGAACATGGCGATCTCGACGAGGCGGAGCAGCTCTATCTTCGGCTCGACGACTTCAAGGATGATCCGGAAGTCCGGGGTATCGGTCAGCTCAGTCTGGGATTCCTTTCCCTTGAGCAAGACGATTCCAGGGCCGCCTGTGAACGATTCGCGGAGGCCTGCCGTTGGTTCAATGATGCCCGAGCGATCGATCACTTGACGCTCGCATTCGGTGCTCTGGGACAGGCACGCGCGGGTCGTGGCGAATATCGTGAGGCGGTCAACGCCTTTCGCTCGCTCATCCAGGCGGCGAATCAGTGGGAAGAACCCGAGGAGCTTGCGGGACCCGTCGCCGAGGCAACCCGGCAACTAGCCGATGTCCTTCGCCTACTCGGCGAGCTTGACGAGGCGGAATCCACCTTTCGCGATGCGATCGCGCGATTCGAAGACTTCGAACATCTGGAAGGCAAGGCCAACTGCCTCGATGGCCTCGGCATTATCGCTCAGATCCGAGGTCGCTATGACGAAGCGGAAACGCTTCATTTAAAAGCCTTGAAGATCAACAAACTTCTGGATCACGAAGAAGGAATGAGCGTCAACTACGGTAACCTGACGATGCTCAACCTCCATCGGAAGGATCTGGACCGCGCCGAGCGTTACGCCCGCAAGGCACTGAAGATCGACCGTCGGCTGGAGAACGCCAACGGGGTTGCCCATTTCTATAATCTTCTTGGACAGATCGAGACGGATCGCGAGCACTTCCAGTCCGCCGAGGACGCCTTCACGAAGGCCGAGAAACTCTACCGTTCTTGCGGCGATCGGGAAGATCTGGCCAGCGTGACCAGTCATTTCGGCGTGCTCTATCGCAAGTGGGGTCGGCTTGACGAAGCGGAAGCCAGGACCCTGAATGCCATGACGATGGCCGAGGAGATGAGTCACGGCGACGGCCTTGCTGCCACTCATGACGAGCTCGCCCTGATCCGCAAGTCTCAGGGACGAATCGACGAGGCCCGAGCGCTCTGGTTGAAGGCCCTCGCCCTCTACGAAGAACTCCAATCCCGGCGCATGATTGCCGAGGTTCGCGCGCAACTCGAACAGCTCGATGCGGAATCGCCCTGACCGATGTTCTTGAGTTTCGCTAGAATACGATCGAAGTGGTTCATCGTGAACGGAGCCATCAATGCCCTCCCCCTTCCCCGGCATGAATCCGTATCTAGAGCAGGAGGGGATCTGGCAAGGGTTCCACGCCAAGTTCCTGGCGGCGATTGGCGAGGGGATCGTCGCGCAGGTCCGGCCGGATTATGTCGTCGAGCTGGAGGAGCACCTATTCGTCCACGAGGTCCCTCCTGATGAGCTGAGGCGCTTGATTGGCCGGGCCGATGTCTCCGTCGCTGGTGGGCCTGGCGGCCTGGCTGCGGGGCTCGCGGTGGCCGAGGCGCCTGCGACAGTCGAGCTTGCGATCCAGGAGGTCGAACGGCTCCCTTATCTGGAGATCCGGGACCGCCGGGGTCGGGAGGTCGTCGCCGTCGTCGAATTGTTGAGCCCGTCGAACAAGCGAGCCGGCCCCGATCGCGCCCGGTATCTCGCGAAGCGGGCTGAATTGCTCTATAGCCCTGCCCACCTGGTCGAAATCGACCTTCTCCGAGGTGGCGAGCCGATGCCGATGGAGAGGAGGCCCGCTTGCCTCTACTCTCTTTTGATCAGCCGAGCCGACGACCGCCCCCGGGCCGGCTTCTGGCCGATCGGTCTGCGAGACCGGCTCCCCGAGATCGGCATCCCCCTTCGGACGCCGCACCCCGGCGCCCGGATCGATCTTCAAGCCATGCTCGACCGCGTCTATGATTCCTGGGGCTACGACGACTTCCTCTACGACGGACGCCCCGAGCCTCCGCTCGGCCCCGAAGACGCCGCCTGGGCCGCCGCGATCGTCCCTCGACCTCTTGCCGAACCAAACCCAAACGCTCCTGCCCCCCCGGACCTCTCATGATCCTCGCCTCCGCCTCCGGACTCGGCCGCCAGTACACCGGCGACCCGATCTTCACCGATCTTGCGTTCGAAATCCGGGCCGGAGAGCGGATCGGCCTGGTCGGGCCGAACGGCGCGGGCAAGACGACCCTCATGCGCCTGCTCGCCGGCATCGATCAGCCCGACATGGGCCGTTTGAACATCAGGCAAGGCATTCGCGTCAGCCTCCTGAAGCAGCAGCCCGATTTCGACCCGAAGAAGACCCTGTTCGAGGTCGCCCGGTCCGGCCTCGCCTCGTTGCTCGAACTGCAGGATGAGCTGGAAGAAGCCGCTCGGGAAATGGCCGAGGCCGACGACGACGCCGACCGCGATCGAGCCTCCCGACGCTTTGCCGACCTGCAAGACCAGCTCGAACACCAGGACGCCTACGCCATCGAGCACCGGGTCGAGGAGATCGTCTCCGGGCTCGGCTTCAAGACGGAGGAGTTCCACCGCCCCGCCGGCACCTTCTCCGGCGGACAGCAGTCGCGCTTGATGCTCGCCCGGCTCCTGCTCGAAAGCCCCGATTTGATGCTCCTCGACGAGCCGACGAACCACCTCGACGTGGCCACCGTCTCCTGGCTCGAAGCCTACCTCTCGCGACAGCCGACCGGCATGGTCATTGTCAGCCACGACCGCTACTTCCTCGATGCCACCGTCACCAAGATCTGGGAACTCTTTCAAGGGCGGGTCGACGCCTATCCGGGCAACTACTCCCAGTACTGGAAGCTCCGGGAGGAGCGGGCCAAGGTCCTCGAACGTCGCGCCGAGAAGCAGGCCGAGCAGGCTGCCCACCTCCAGAAGTTCATCGACAAATTCTCCGCCGGCACCCGAGCCACCCAGGCCAAGGACAAGGCCAAGAAGCTCGAACGGGTCATGTCCGAAGACATCGAGCTGATGCGGAACATCTCCGGCCCGCCAATGGGCTTCGATGAGGTCGTTCGCTCGGGAGACGTGGTGATCGAGGCCAAGGACCTGAGCAAATCGTACGACAAGCCCCTGTTCAACCGCCTCAACCTGACCGTCCAGCGCGGCCAGTGCGTCGCCATCATGGGGCCGAACGGCGCGGGCAAATCGACTCTTATCAAAACCTTGATCGGTCGGGTCAAGCCGGACGAAGGGGAGGTCAAACTCGGCCACAAGGTCACGGTCGGCTACTACGATCAGGGGCTCGAATCCCTGCCGGCCGACACCCCCGTCCTCCGCGCTGTCTGGCCCGACGATGACCCATCCTGGGTCATGCAGGACGTCCGCGACCTGCTCGGCAAGTTCGGCCTCTCAGGCGACCTGGCCCTGCAGACCGTCGGCAAGCTTTCGGGAGGCGAGAAAGGCAAGGCCGCCCTGGCCCGCCTGGCCGCCACGGGAGCCAATCTCCTGGTGATGGACGAGCCAACGAACCACCTCGACATCTGGTCGTGTGACGCGCTGGAGCGGACGATCCGGGAGTTCGAAGGAACCGTCCTCGTCGTCAGCCACGACCGCTATTTCCTCAACCAGGTGGCCGATCGTCTGATCGTCGTCGATGGCGGCCGTGCCCGGGTGGTCGAGGGGGATTACGAGGTCTACCGCCGGATGCTCGATCAGGAGGCCGAGGCCCTCGCCGCCAAGCAACGCGCTGCCGACGACCGCAACGGCTCGGCCAAAGGAGGAGGCTCCTCCTCGGCGACCCGATCGGCCGATGCCTCTCCGAAGGGCAAGAAAAAGAAGAAGTACCCCTACCGTAAGGCCGCCGATATCGAGCGCGAGATCGCCGAGGTCGAGGCCGAAATGGGCGAGCTCGAACACGCCCTCGGCCTTTCCGAAACCTGGAAAGACGCCGACCGCGCCCGCGCCGCTCAGGAACGTTACGACGACCTGGCCGAGTCCATCAAGGCCCTTTACGAACATTGGGAAGAGGCCCTGGAGTATAATGGCTAAATCGCGTTCCGCTTGTTCATCAATCTTCGATCACTTCGTCGTCACCCTCACCCGGCCTTTGGCCATCCTCTCCCCTGCTTGCGGGGACGAGGGATGAATCTGCCTCCTTCTCCCCGCTCGCGGGGAGAGGGCCGGCGTGAGGGGTCCTGGGCGAGGACGTCAGGCGTGGCGTTCGAGTCGCCGCCCCCTCACCCCGACAGGGGTTGCTGGGACCGTGTCGACCCTAGTCGCACATCGACCAACGGCCCTTCTCCGACGCTCCAAAATCCTGACTTTCCACCGGCACGACCGAGTCGATCCGATGCCCGACCCGCAACGCATTCTCCCCTTGATCCGCCGCGCGGCACTGTTGTCTCGGGCCACTCCGGGAAGGGTCGGCAGCGTTGTGGCGATCCCTCCCGATGCCGTGGACGACCTGATGGTCGTGGGCGACCTGCACGGCAATCTGATCGCCTTCCGCAAGGTCCTGGCCGTTGCCGACCTCAACTCCCATTCGAAGCGCCATCTGGTCCTGCAAGAACTCGTCCACGGCGACAGCTTCTACCCGGACGAAGGGGGGGACCGCTCGCATCAACTCGTCGATCTGGTCGCGGCGTTGAAGTGCCAGTTCCCCGATCGGGTGCATCTGATCCTCGGCAACCACGAACTCTCGGAGCTGACCGGCAGGCCGATCGCCAAGAACGGCGTGGCGCTCAACGCCCTGTTCCGAGCCGGGGTCGAAACCGCCTATGGCCCCATGGCCGACACCATGATCGAAGCCTATCACGACCTCTTTCGATCCCTCCCCCTGGCCGTCCGATGCCCGAACCGGGTGATGCTGTGCCACACGCTGCCCGACGGCAAGTTTCTCGACGACCTCGATCTGGAACCCCTGCGCACCGGCGTCTGGCCTCCCTCCTCCATGCAGCGCGGCGGAGCCGTGTACGCCATGACCTGGGGACGCGACGATCGCCCCGAAACCGCCGACCGCTTTGCCGAGATGGTTGACGCCGACTGCTTCATCACTGGGCATCAGCCCTGTGACGACAGCTTCCGGGTGGCCAACCACCGCCAGCTCATCATCGACGGCACCGGCCCTTATCCGGCCTACTGCCTCTTTCCCGCCCACGCTCCGGCCACGGTCGACGCACTCAAGGACGCCGTTCGATTGCTCGACCTTGCCGCAGGCTAAGTCTCGACTGCCCAGGGAGCTCGTACAGGCGCCCGCGACACGCTCAAACCCGGAAATCAAAATCGGCCCGATCAGCGGGACTGATGTCCTGCCAATCGGGCCGTTTTGAATAAGCCGGCCGGGGTTCGCCTCCTCGAACCACCTCTCCCATAGCTCAAGGGGGGAGACCCCGACCAGCTCAGGTTGGTGATCATCCCCGAGCCTTTGCTCCAAGGGGACAATCGGTGTAAGACAGGGCGAGCGGGGGGGTCGTGCGAGGCAACCCGCTCGCCCTTTGACGGTGAGCCGGACAAGGCCGGCTGTCGCCAAGGGGTGGGGTGATTTCTTGTCAATGAGAAGGTCACACGTGCCTGGTGCATTCCGCGTTGGCTCGTGTCTGATGCTGGAAAAGAGAAAGCAACCCGAGTGCCAAAGCGGCGCGCGGGCCTCGCCATCGCATCGGGCGTTCCCAGCTCGATGTGCGCTAAGCTCGCTGGCTCAACCACTTGCGATCGAAAAAAATCTTGACGAGGGATCCCCGTCGACGCGCACGGGGCCGATGCATTCGCCCGGTCCCCGTTGAGGCCTGCACGCTTCGCAGGCAGCTCCGCCTCTGCATTCGGCAGGCGATTGTTCGGGAGGAGACCGCCCGGAAATGGGCCGTGAGACGAGGGGGCTTGGCCGCTTGTCGGGCGGCGTGCGCCCGATACACTGGGAGCATGATTGAGGATCGCATTCGAGAGAACCTGGGACGCGTTCGCGGCCGGATCGCCGAGGCCGCCCGCCGATCGGGCCGCGCCGCCGATTCCGTCCGGCTGGTCGCGGTCACGAAGAAAAACCCTCCCGAGCGCATCCTGCCCCTCATTTCCCACGGACAGCTTGACCTCGGCGAGAACTTCCCCCAGGAGCTCTGGAAGAAGGTCGAGGCGTTGGCCGATCAGCCCGTCCGCTGGCACCTGATCGGCCACCTGCAGACGAACAAGGCGAAGCGGACCGCGGCGATGGTCCACCTGATCCACAGCGTCGACTCGCTCAAGTTGCTCCGCCTGATCGACGACCTGGAGTCTCCCCCCGCCGTCCTGCTCCAGGCCAACTGCTCGGGCGAGGAGGCCAAGCACGGCTGGGCCCCCGAGGCGATGCTCGCCGAGGCCGAGGCCATTGCCTCGTGCCGCCGCGTTCCGATCATCGGCCTGATGACGATGGCCGGCTACGACACGACCAACGAGGAAGCCCGCCCCACCTTCGCCCTGCTCCGCGACCTGCGCGACCGGATGCGATCACGCACCGGCCTCGACCTCCCCGAGCTTTCGATGGGCATGTCCGGCGACTTCGAGGCCGGCATTGAGGAAGGGGCCACGCTTGTCCGCGTCGGCTCGGCCCTGTTCGAGGGGCTCGACGCGCCGTGATCGCCCTGACGGCCCACGCCGATGGCACCGTCATCCCCGTCGTCGCCCAGCCCGGCGCGAAGCGTCCCGGCGTCCTCGGCGAGCGCAACGTTGCCCTCCGCCTCGCCGTCTCCGCCCCTCCGGATAAGGGCAAGGCGAATGCTGCCCTGGCGACCTTGCTGGCCGAGGTGGTTGGTTGCAAGCCGTCCGCGGTTGTCCTTCTGTCCGGCGCGACGAGCCGGCAGAAGCGGTTCTTAATCTCCGGACTGACACCGGACGAGGTCCGCGATCGCCTGGCGGCTACTCTGCCTTCCACCTCTTCGACGAAGCGCTAATGACGCGAAGGTTTCAGCCAAAGGCAAGCCGTGCTCGGCAATTGATGACTTTCGGTCCGCACCCGATCTGACCTTCGACACCTCTTAAATCAGAGAGGGCATCCGATGTCCGAGCACGAGGCTATCGATGATCCTGTCCTGGGGAGGCTGAGATGGGATGCCGTCCGTGGAGAATGGGTCTTTGCGTTCACCGTTCCGAGCGGAAAGTCAGTCCGAGGTGGCATTACCCCTGAGGACAGCCGTCTACCTTTGGAACATCAGGGCTTAACGGAGATCCGGGATTGTGTCAGTTGGATTGTGAGCAACGAACCTTCCATTCGAGCCTTTATTGCAGATCATATGTTCGAGGGCTGGAAAAGTGGTTGGTACAACGAGGAAATCGACGAAGTGATCACAAAAGAGGGATTTCAAGAAGCCATTAGCATGTCAGGAGTCAGCATTCTGGAAGATCGAGTTGCTACGCTCTACTACAACGACGCTGGGCTTTTCGGCGGTCACGCGATCGTATTGTCCGTGAGAGGAAGGGGCGAGCATTTCATTGATGAACCTCAACTCTGGGGCTGACCACACGCCGAAAACCTCTGATGACGGGACAGGAGAGACATGATTAACGCCATATGGACTGGGTCGCCTCTGAGGAACTCAATTATCCTTCTCAAGAACAGGGGCAGGTCTCCGGAGCAGGCGCCGCGGTGGGGGCTGGTCTGAGGTATGATGGTGGCGAAGCTGGCAGCCGGCCGGCACCGTCACGACCCGATCGCAAGAGCCCCGACCGCCCGAGCCCCCTCCCATGCCGGATTTTCCCGCCGAAGTCACCGTCACCCCCCTGCCCCAACCTCCCAAGGCATCCGTTCGGGTGCCGGGATCGAAAAGCCTGACGAACCGGGCGCTGGTGGTCGCCGGCCTGGCTCGGGGGCGGAGCACCCTGACCGGCGCCCTCGACAGCGACGACACGCGGGTGATGATCGAGAGCCTTCGTCGCCTGGGCCTGAGCGTTGAGCATGATCCTGCCTCGGCCACGATCGTGATTGAAGGTCAGGGGCGGCACCTGCCGGCGGAGAAGGCTGATCTGTTCGTCGGGAATTCGGGGACGACCTTGCGGTTCCTGACGGCGATGGTCTGCGTCACCCGGGGGACGTACCGGCTCGATGGCGTCCCTCGGATGCGCGAGCGTCCGGTGGCCGATTTGCTGCTGGCGCTCAACCGGCTCGGGGCCGATGCCCGGAGCGAGTTCGACAACGGTTGCCCGCCCGTGATCGTCCAGGCCGACGGGCTCGACGGCGGCTATGCCGAGGTCCGGGGCGATGTGTCGAGCCAGTTCCTCAGCGGCCTGCTGATGGCCCTGCCCTGCGCCAAGGGGCCGACGACGGTGGAGGTGATGGGCACGCTCGTCTCGAAGCCGTACATCGCCATGACGATGGAGGTGATGGCCGCCTTCGGCCGTCGGATCAGCAACCGCGACTTCAAGCGGTTCAACGTCGAGCCGGCCCCCTACTCGGCCCGGACCTACGCGATCGAGCCCGACGCCTCGGCCGCCAGTTACTTCTTCGCCGCCGCGGCGATCACGGGCGGGTCGATCACGGTGGAAGGGCTCGGGACCGAGAGCATCCAGGGGGACATCGGCTTCGTCGATCTTTTGGAGCACATGGGCTGCACCGTCGAGCGGTCGAAGTCGTCGATCACCGTTACCGGCAACGCACCGCTCGTCGGGATCGACGTGGACATGAACGCCATCAGCGACACGGTGATGACCCTCGCCGCCGTCGCCCTCTTCGCCGACGGGCCGACCCGGATCCGCAACATCGCCCACATCCGGCACAAGGAGACCGACCGCATCGCCGCCCTCGCCGCCGAACTGCGCAAGCTCGGTGCCGAGGTGGACGAGCAACCCGACGGTATGATGATCTTCCCGCCCTCGACCATCACCCCCGCCCGCATTCACACCTACGACGACCACCGGATGGCCATGTCCTTCGCCCTCGTCGGTCTGAAGGCCGAGGGGGTGACGATCCTCGACCCCGGTTGCGTCGCCAAGACTTACCCCGGCTTCTGGGACGACCTGGCCCGTCTCGGCTAATCGCTCGTCTCGCATGAGACCGCGGCCGCTTCTCGGCTGACTTCCTTCGCCTGGCTCGATCGAAGTGTCGGCAGGGGAGCCTCGGCCTTCGGTGAAACCGCTTCAATCTTCGGCAGGTCCGGATTCTGGGCCGATCCGGTACTGACGATCAGTCCCGCCTCGGCTCCCCAGGCGATCACCCGCGCCAAGCCTTCCCGACGCGCATCGAGCGGCACATGCTTCGTCGCTCCGGCCTCGCCGACCGAAAACACCGGCCCCCCTTCGTAAAGGTCCACCAGCCGCTCGGTGTACCCAAACGGCGTGAGGGCCTCCCGGAGCGTCGGGATCACCGCCGGTTGCAAGAAGGCGTAGTGCACCATCGCCTCGCGGACGCCAATTCTTCCCAGTTCCCGGAGCAAGGGCCGAAGGTTCTCCCTCGTGTCCGTCAGGCCGGGGATCAAGGGTTCAAGTCGCGCCTCGACCGGAATCCCGGCCTCGATCAGGCACTCCATCCCCTTCAATCGTCGCGTCCCCAGAGGAGCCGACGGCTCCAGCGCCCTGCTCAGGGATCGACCCAGCGTCGTCACACCCACCGCCACCCGCACCCGATCCGGAGCCGACCCGAGCAACCGCGCCAGGTCCCGCGTCACACGTCCTCGGGTCATCACAACGACCTCGATCCCCCGTTCCAGCAACTGCTCGATGATCCGGAGTGTCGCCGACCGAACCTCCCGAATCGGCGGCAAAGGGTCGCTGCTCGGGCTCAAAACCACCCGTTTCGGAGGCACGTCGAGCGCCTCGATCGCCGGGCCGATCGCCTTGACCACCCTCGGATCGAACAGCAACCGCCCCGGCCCCGGATCACGCATCGTCCCCTTCACAAAGCAGAAGGCGCACCCCATTGCGCAGCCGGCCGTCAGGTCAATGCCATAAAGCCCCGACTCCCGGACCCCTCCCCGGGCCGGTCGCAGCAGCGGCCCGCGCCGCCGGACATATCGCACCGTAAGCACCGACCGCCCGGTGAGCATCCCCTGCTCCGGTTCCGCGATTGCAAGCTCCATCGTCGCTCCCTCCGTCACAGAGGAATCGGGCGGACCCGTTTGTCCCCGGTCCCGTTGGTGTTCGAGACGCTACGTGTACGGACGCATTTTACTGCCATTCTGTACAGAAGGCAACCAGAGCACGCGACGCACGCCCCGAATCCCCCAGCTCGTCCGGCAACCAGCCGACCCGAGCCTTCTTCAACCCTTCTTTTTCCCCGAACGGCGCCCACCGGACTCTTGACACCCAGGCATCTCAACTTCATCCTGAGAACGAAAATCCGTTCTCATTTAATTGGGCTCGGTATTTCCGAGTGGGGGAACGGGTTGCCAGGGGAATTATCCCCCTGGAGTCGCTCGCCCCGAAGTTCCTTGTCGTAATGCCCAACGGCTCGGGTTCCGATCGCCGTGCGCGCCGACGTCAACCAAGTTCCAAGGTTCCACAACGACTCAAGGAAAACGGAATGCATCTCATGAAGCGAACCCGCGGCTTCACGCTCATCGAGTTGCTGGTTGTGATTGCCATCATCGGGATCCTGATCGCCCTGCTGCTGCCAGCGGTGCAATCGGCCCGCGAGGCGGCCAACCGGATGAGCAGCCAGAACAACCTGAAGCAGATGGGCCTGGCCCTGCACAACTACGAGTCGGGCGTCGGGGCCCTGCCCGGCTTCGGCGAATCGACGGCCTTCGGCTACTCGGTCCATGCGCGGATCCTGCCCTACATGGAGCAGGAGAATCTGCGGACGTTGATCAATTACGAGCAGCCGCTCTACGTCGGGTCCGGCCCCTGGATCAGCCTGAATCCCGTGCAGGGAACCGCCGCGCAGACGATCATCGGCGGCTTTCTCTGCCCCAGCGACGCTCAGGAGCCGATGTTCGATCAGTACTTCGGCGGTCGGATGGCGGGCACGAACTACGTCGTCAACATGGGGTCGGGCACAGGGCTGTTTTACGACATCAACTTCCGGACCGATGGCCTCTTCTGGAACGGATCGGCGGTTCGGCTGGCTGACATCCGAGACGGACTGTCGAACACCATGGCCGTCTCGCAGTGCTTGCTCGGGATCGGGTTCGACTCCGAAGGCCCCATGCCGGCCGAAGCCGGCCGACAGACATCCAACCTGGGAGCTATCCTGCGGACCAACCGGGGCAATCCCGGCCTGGTGATGGACGGTCAACCGGTGGTCAATCCCGACCTGGCGACCTTGACCGCGTCCACAACCCGATGGCGAGGCGATCGTGGCTACTCCTGGATCTCGGGTCGTCAGGTGCCGGTGGCCTTCGACGCCTATCTGGGCCCCAATAGCCGGATTCCCGACGTCAGTGCCCACGGGCGCGGATGGACGGCCGCCCGGAGCAACCATCCCGGCGGGGTGAACGTCCTGATGGCCGACGGCAGCGTCCGGTTCGTCAAGGACACGATCAATCTGCTCACCTGGCGGGCCCTCGCCACCCGGGCCGGCGGAGAGGTCATCTCCGCCGACCAGTTCTGATCATTCCCATCGAAGCCAATCGCTCGCAAGGAACACCTCATGAAACGCGTTCGAGCTTTCCGAGCTGTCGAGGGGAATTGCCTCGATGCCACGTCGGCCGCTCACCTCCTCAGCCGTGTCGGTTTCGGCGGAACTCCCGAGGAAATCCAACGCCTGGTCGATGTGCCCGTCGATCAGGCCGTGGCCTGGTTGCTCGATGCCGCAGAGGCCGCCGAGCCTCCCCAGCCTCCCGCCTGGGTCCGCTCTCCCTGGGTGAACACCGAACGACGCTTCGCCGACACCCCCCGCGAGGAATCGGCCGAGAATCACCGAAACACCCGCCGCCGCTACGCCTCTGAGATGAACGATCTCCGCTCCTGGTGGCTGGGTCAGATGATCGCCTCAGAAACCCCGTTGCGCGAGGTCATGACCCTCTTTTGGCACGGTCACTTCACCAGCGCCAACGACAAGGTCGGCATTTCGCAGGCCATGTACGAGCAAAATGCCACTCTCCGACGGCACGCGCTGGGGAACTTCCGGACCTTGCTCGGCGACATCACTCGAGATGCCGCCATGATGATGTACCTCGATCTGGAAGACAGTGACGCTCAGCAACCGAACGAAAACTACGCCCGAGAACTCTTTGAACTGTTCACCCTTGGGATCGGTCACTACACCGAGCGCGACATCCAGGAAACCGCCCGGGCGCTGACCGGCTGGACCCTCGACGTTCCTCCTGGCGTGGCAAAGCCCGACCGGCCCACCGAGCCGGGCACCCCGCGTAACTTCTCCCGAGACGGCCTGCATCCCACCTTCGTCCCCGACCGTCACGACGACGGCGAGAAGACCATTTTCGGCCAGTCGGGCCGCTTCGGGCTGGAAGACGTGCTCGATCTGGTCGTCTCTCGTGAGGAAACGGCGCTCCATCTGGCGACCAGGCTCATCGACTTCTTCGGCGTGTCCGACCCCGAAGGAACCTTACGCCCTCGCCTGGCCGCCGCCTTCCGGGAATCCGAATTCGAGATCCGCCCGGTCCTGCTCGCCCTGTTCACCGCTCCCGAATGTTACGACGAGTCCTCCCGAGGAACCTTGATCAAGAGCCCCGTTCGCTTGCTCGTCGGGGCCTGCCGACAGCTTCGCCTGGAGGTCGAGCCCACCCCGAGCCTCGCAGAGCTGACCGCCGCGATGGGCCAAGCGCTCTTCGATCCGCCGAACGTCAAGGGATGGCCCGGCGGCCGGGCCTGGATCGGCTCGGGGACGCTCGCCGTGCGATACCAGCTGGCCGATGCCCTGCTGGAAAGCCGCATCCCCGCCGGCCTGGAGCCGATCGGCTTCGATCGATTCCTCCTCGTGCCGCGCGACCCGTCGCAGATGCAGGAACGCATGGAACGCATGGAACAGGCCATGGCCGATCGCAGCACCGAGCGGAACAAGGACGGGATCAAAACACGTTTTGACGCCGATAGCCTGTTTCCCGACGGTCCCCCCGAATCTCCTGTCGCACTGGTCGATGCGATGCTCGACCGCCTGATCGTCACCTCGGTGCGAGAGACGACCCGCAAGGGCTTGATTCGCGCCTGCCAGACGGCTCCGGCCGCCGACCGCCCGGCGGTGGTTGCCCGCCTGATCCTGGCCTCTCCCGAATTTCAGATGGCCTGACGCGATCCGATTCCCGAAGATTCTCGACCAGACAGGAGTACATGATCATGTTGATTCAGATGGGCCGTCGAGCCTTTCTTCAACGAGCGGTGGGGCTGGCCGCACTCACCGGGACGGTCCCGGCCTTTCTTCAGAAGACTAGCCTTGCCTTTGACGGCGACCCGAGCCGAGACGTCCTGCCGATCCCCGGCCTGAACGACAACCGCGTCTTGGTCGTCGTCCAGCTTGCCGGCGGCAACGACGCTCTGAACACGGTCGTCCCGTATCAAGACGATGCCTACTACCGGGCCCGGCCGAACCTGGCGATCCCCTCGGCCGAGGTCCTTCGCATCAACGATGACCTCGGTCTCCATCCCGAACTCGTCGAGCTGCGCGGCTTGCTCGACGATGGCAATCTGGCCGTCGTCCAGGGGGTCGGCTATCCCAACCCCGATCGCTCGCACTTCCGATCGACCGAGATCTGGGAAACTGCCTCCCCTCCCGAAACCGCCTGGACCGACGGCTGGCTCGGCCGATACTTCGACAACGAGTGCAGCGGTGTCAATTCCCCCATGATCGGCCTGCAACTCGGCGAACGACCGGCCCAGACGTTCGCCCACCCGAGGCCCCGAGCGGTCACGATGGCCAACCCCGCCATCTTCGACTGGCCCGACGAGGGGCCGCTCGGCCTTGGCTTTGAACAAATCAATCAGGTCGAGCCGACCGGCCTCGACGAGCTCGATTATGTCCAGAGAACGGCCAACGCCACGCTTGCCGCCTCCCGTCGCATCCGGGAGGCGATCCAGAACGATCCGACCGAGGCAAGCTACGCTCCCTTCGCCTTCTCACAATCATTGAAGCTCGTCGCCCAGATGATTGCCGCCGAGGTCCCGACACGCGTCTACTACGTCTCGCTCGGCGGCTTCGACACTCACGCCCGCCAGGACCGACGCCACGCCAGCCTCCTCCAGGAACTGAGCCAGGGGCTGGCCGCCTTCCGGAACGACCTGGCCGCTCGCGGCCATCTTGACCGCACGCTCGTCATGACCTTCTCGGAATTCGGGCGTCGGGTCGCCGAGAACCAGTCAGGGGGTACCGACCACGGTACCGCCGGCTCCATGCTGCTGATGGGCAGCGAGATTCGTCCCGGATTGCTCGGCGATCGGCCCGACCTCTCCCGGCTCGACGACGAAGGCGACCCCCGCTTCACCGTCGATTTCCGATCCGTCTACGCCGCCGTGCTGTCCGACTGGTTTGGCGCCGATGCCGAGGCGATCCTCAAGACCCGCTTCGAGCCCTTCCCCATCCTCGATCCCGCCCGGACTCGCGTCTGAACCCGTCTCGATCGCATCCCCCTGCGGTCCATTGAGGGGACGGAGATCCGTCCCCTCAATGCCGAAGGACCTTGATTCCGGCGATCCGAGATCACAGCGCGAAGAACCGGAAGAACCCTCCGGGACGTTCGGGAGGGGGCACCTGGGCCTGCTGACGAAGCTGTTGGCCTCGGCCGACGAGGTCTCCGGTTTCGGGAGAGACGGCTGGAGCCATCGTGAACCGGAACTCCCGTTCGTCTCGAAGGGTGAACGGGACAAGGTTTTCGGTGAAAAAGCCGGTAAACGCGTTGTTCCACCAGGGGGCTCTGATCGGCAATTCCGTGTGAATGGTCTCGTACCCTTCAGCCTGGATCGTCACCCGGCGGTCGCCGTAGTATTCGTAGCTGACCGAAACCGGGCTGATCCCCGATTCCTCGCCATTGACGAACACCAGGGCCCCCGGCGGATCGGTCCGGATCGTGTAGCGCCGTTCGACACAGCCGACCGCAGTCAGACTGAACAGGAACAGAGCCAGGCAGCTGGCCCGTCGCATCAAGCAGTTCGGGCGCGTCAGCATCGGTCGACCTCCGCGTTCTCCCGATCCCTCGGCAGGTTTGATTCGACCCGCAAGCAAACGCTTGCCGACGTCGAAGGTTCCCCAGGGGCCGGGTCCGATCGATCGGTTCAACGTCACCGGGCGGAGCGGGAGGAGTCGCAAAAGGAGGCAGGAGCCAACGGCCCGGGGCGAGCCAGCGCCCGAAGCGGTCGAGGGCGGTCCCTCGTTCCTTCGGGTCGAGACATGCGACGCGAAGTCTAGCCGGATTCGAGCCATCCGACAAGCCGGCTTGGCGCACGCGACAGGGGTGAGGAAGATGAGGACCCTTCAGCCCTGGTTCTCCCGATCGCCACACGATTCGACCTCGGAAGGAATGCGTCTCGATGAACATCCGGATCGTCTCCGATAACCCCATCCAGCTTGAGGTAGGCTGGCTCGTGGTTGGCATGTTCGAAGATCAGCCCGAACCGCCCTCCTGGCTCTCGGAGACCCCTGGGGCCGAAACCGTCCGCCGACTCATCGCCTCCCGAGACCTCTCGGGAGGCTTCGGCGAGGCCTCGGCAATTCACGCCGTTCTGAGTCCGTCGAACGCCTCGATGCTGGTCGTCGGGCTTGGCCCGGCCGACCGCTTCGGTATGGGAGAAGCCTTTGATTCGGGAGTCCTCGTTGGCAAGCGACTCGGCGGGCGATCGCGCGACTCGGTCGCCCTGGTCTTGCCCGACGTCGGGAACCAGTCTCCCTCGATTGCCTCAGCGATCGTGCAAGGGGTGATCGTGGGCACCAGCGGCCCCGGCCTGGCGAAGTCCGAGCCCGCCCGATTCCCAATCCAGGAACTCCAGTTGAGTGTTTCCCCCGGCTCGTCTGCTGATCCCCACCCGATCAAGCAGGCCGTCCACCGCGCAGAAATCATCGGCCAGGCGATCAATCTGGCCCGAGAGCTGGTCAACCTGCCTCCGGCCCGGAAAACTCCCTCGCTGCTGGCCGACCGAATTCGGACCGAGGCCGAGCAGACGGATCTCACCGTCACCGTCTGGGACGACGATCGCATTCGTCGCGAGCGCTTCGGCGGCTTGCTCGGCGTGTCGGCCGGATCGGACGAGCCGCCGGCCTTTGTCATGCTCGAATGGCTTGGGGCCAGCGATCCGCAGGCGCCGGCCCTGGCCCTGGTGGGCAAGGGGATCACCTTCGACTCGGGCGGACTCTCCCTGAAGCCCTCGGCCTCGATGGAAGACATGAAGGCCGACATGAGCGGAGCGGCCATCGTCACCGCCGCCATGACGGCCATCGCCCGCCTCGAACTGCGGGTCAACGTCCGGGCCTTCCTGCCGCTAGCCGAGAACATGACCGGCGGTCGCGCGATGAAGCTCGGCGACGTGCTCACCATGCGGAACGGCAAGACCGTCGAGGTGATGAACACCGACGCCGAAGGGCGCCTGATCCTCGCCGATGCCCTGAGCTTCGCCGCAGAACAGGAGCCGTCGCGCATCATCGACCTGGCCACGCTGACAGGTTCCTGCATGATCGCCCTCGGGCCGAAAGTCGCCGGCCTCTTCACCAACGACGAGGCGACAGCGCAGGCCGTTCAATCGGCCGCCGAGGCCGTCGGTGAACGGCTCTGGCCCTTGCCAATGGATGCCGATTTCCGAGAGTCGCTCAAAAGCCCCGTGGCAGACCTCAAAAACGTCGGCTCAAAGTGGGGAGGAGCCAGCATTGCCGGGAAGTTCCTGGAGGAGTTCGTTGGAGGTCGACCCTGGGCTCACCTCGACATCGCCGGCCCCGCCTGGGCCGACACCGACTCCTCCACCCGTGATGCGGGCGGTACCGGCTGCTTCGTGCGGACCCTCGTCCGGCTCGCCGAAGACGGGCGATCGTCCTGATCCACCGCGGGTCAGCTCTCCTCGGTTTCCGTGATCCGAGCCAGGCGACCAGCGTTTGCCTCACAAGGCGCAACGAGGGCCATGAAGCCTCCTCCTCAACCTGCAGGAGGTGCGGGGCTTCATCCCTCGCAATGGCTCAGCCAGACAAGTGAAAGCCGGTTTCCCAGGAGATCAGTGCGCCTGAGAAAGACGAAACGCGAACTTGCACTCAATGCGCCGGCTGTTGATGTCGATCGCTTCAAGGATGTCGATCACGTCGTCCGTGGCGATTCCTTCGTCGATCGCCCAGTTGAGGATGTCGAGGTTCTCGTCTCCGCGCTTGATCCGACGGAAAATCTCGTCGAACAAGGGGCAAGAATCCCGAAACTCTCGCTGCAGCAGGCCGTAATCTTCGCGGTCCAGTTCGATCCAGAACGCTCGGCCCTGAAGATGTTCGAGCCATCGCTCACGAAGAAACCCGTTCCAGTGTTCACGGACCCAGCAGCGGATGGCCCAGTCGCCCAGATCGCGACCGGCTTTCTCGCTCATGATCCACTTGAACTTGCGGGCCTCTTCCTCACCTTCGGCGAGAAGACTCAGTGGCGTGGGGGCTCGATGTATATCCACGGAGGGGCTGCTACACAACGCCATCATGACCTCCAGGCCATCCTGGCCCACTGCCTCAAGAGGAATGAAACCGGGTGATTTCCGCTCGCCGAGACTCCCACGACTAAGGTAAGGCAACCTGACAGGATTGCCAGGTGGTTAGGGTTAAGTGTTCGCGATGATTGCACGCACCTGAAAGGAAGGGTTTGGGCCACTATAGCTCTGATTCGCACCAGCGCCAACCATCTTTCTCGGAAAACCAGAACGTCCTCACAATCCGACCGATCGGATGATGGCTCAGAACAACATGACCCCGGAGGTCGAATCACGGATCGCCTGCGTCGGAGGCTGTCCCGGCGTGCGGAAACCACGCCAGGTTTCGACCAATCAGGAGGGCAACTCCCGATCGCCCCGCCGCCAAAGGCCCTCGGGGCGAGTCCGTCAAGGCGCGCCATCGGACCCGCCCGGAAAGATCATCGCAGATCAAATGCGGGCCTCGGCGAGAGATCCGAAGCACCTCCCCCTCAGCTCCAATGCTGAAGATTCCCGGAGCGACCACGTCTCGCCCCTGAATCAGCGCGCGACCCGTTCCATCGTACGCAATCGCCCGACCATCCGGGGCCGAGACGACCACCGCCGTCCCAACTCGCTCAAGTTGCCAGGACTCCCAGGGCACCGGCGATTCCCAAAGCACCCAGCCCCTCTCGTCGTGCCCTCGAAGGATCTGGCGATGGCGGGCCAGGGTCAGGAAAGCCAGCTCGGACGATGCTCCTTCGGGGGCCGAAGCCAGCCCGAGCGGCTCTTCAAAGCTCGTATCTGGACCCTTCACCGGGTTGCCGGCCGGATCGAACACGAGCAGGCGGCCGTCGTCGGTCGTGACCGCAGTCAGTCCGTCCGGGCCGATCGCCAGTTCCTCGACTGCCGAAGGCAACTCCTTGCGCCAGATCCAGCGGCCCGCCGTGGTCGCCCTGCCAAGCCGGTCGCGTTCCTGCACCGCCGCCAGACCGAAATCGTCGGGGCGAATTTGGAGATGGGTCAACTGCACCAGGTTCAGGTCTTCCAAACGTCTCCCGGCGTTCCTCCTCGCATCGAACAGCAACAGCTCCCGGTCAGTCGCCGCCGCGATCCATCCCGAGGCCGTACGCAAGAGACGACCATTTCCCGCGATCGGTGGTGTCTTGCCCAGACTCTTGCCGGTGATGGTGAATAGCTCCAGCCGGTCGTTGCTGGTCATCAAGCCGATCCGAGGAGGATCGTCAAGCACCGCCAGCACGGCGGTCTCAGCCCGATCCTCGCTCTCGGTCGCCGTCAGCGACCAGGCCGGAGTCCGCATTGGACTGGCCGCGGCAGGAGACGGACGAACCGCCGACCGAGCCGCCGGTGAGGGGCGAACCGCCGACCGAGCCGCCGGGCTTTGCCGCTCCGAAGCGGCCGGGCGGCTCGATTCGTCCAGGTCGATCCGCGACACCTCACCCGTCGCCTGCCCATACACGAGCCAACGCCCAAGAGCGTCGATTTCGAGCGCCACCGCAGGTCGAGGCAAGGCGGTCTTCCACCGAACATTCCCGGCGCGGTTCAAGAGGAACAATTCCCCTTCCTGGGTCGCCGCGGCCAGTGTCCGGCCGATGAAGTCGGGCACGGCATTGACCGCCGTGCCGCCCAGGTGATAGGCCCCTTCGCTCCGGCCCTTGGCATCGAAGCGCTGAATGCCGTGTATGTAACAACTGGCGATGATCGTCCCGCCGTCGCCGGTCACGGCCAATCGGCCGACGTTCGAGAGCAGCGACTCGCGCCAGGCAACCTCAGCGAACAGTTTCCCCCGACCGCTCGGGTACAAATCCATCCCGAACAACGAACCGTGCCCGGCCGCTCCCAGGAGCCTCGGCTGCCCCGGAACAAACACCAGATGGGCCAGCGGTTGCATCGTCTCGAACTCGCCGGCCTTGCGGCCGAACCGGGTGTAGAGATGCGTCTGATCCATGCGAGAGGAGACAGCGACAAATCGGCCGTGCGGATCGACGGCAATGGCCAGCGGGTCGGCAACCGTCTCGCGATCGGCAATCAATTCCAGCTCTGAACCGAACAGCCAAAGCCGGCGCGATTCCCCGAGCAAGGCCACCAGTGAGCCGTCATCACTGACCGCTCCGGCCTGAATCCCCCCCGGAGCGCGCACGGCCCAAATCCGATCGCCGTTGAGGTCCGACATCACCAGGCCGTCCACCTCGTCCCAGGTGATGATCCGACCGGCCTCCCGCATCAAGCCCAGCCCTTTCAGGGGAGCGTCGGTCACGACGGTCCAGGCCAGGCTCGGTTGCATCTGCGCGCCGGTCGAAGCATCGGACACGGACATGGTCGAACGTCCCTCCTTGAGTCGGGCCTCACACCCGGCAACGGTCACCGCTCACCATTCTATCGAGCGTTGCCGACCAGGTCTTCGGCCAGGGCCCTGCGAATGGCGATTCGAAGGGCCGGGTCACGCTCCGGATCACCGAACGGAATCGGAGCCATCGCTTCGGGGGTCCGGTCAGACGCCGGCCGGGCCGACGAAGCCACCTCGACATCCGGAGAAACACCGTGCTCGCTGTAAGGCCGGTCGTTGGGCGAGTAGAACTTGGCGGTCGTCAGCTTCAAGGCCGCATCAGCCGATCGAAGCGGATAGATGCTCTGCACCGACCCTTTGCCGAACGATCGCTCGCCGATCACCAGGGCGCGGCGGTGCTCCTTCAAGGCCCCGGCCAGAATCTCGCTCGCACTGGCGCTGTCACCGTCGATCAGCAGCGTGACCGGCATCCGCCACGGGGTCGCCTGTGTCGCGACATAGTCAAACGTCTGACCCGGAGCCCGTCCCCTCGTGGCAACGATTCGACCGCGATCGAGGAACCGGTCGGCCAGCTCGACCGACACATTGAGCAAGCCGCCGGGATTGCCTCGAAGGTCAAGGACCAGATGACGCATCCCTTTCGCCTGAAGGTCAGCCACGGCCCGATCCATCTCCGCCAGGGTCGTTTTCTGGAAGCTGATCAACCGAATGAAGCCGACCCCACCCTGGAGCAAGGCCGTCGTCTCGACGCTCCAAACTTCAACCGGACGGCGGACCAGATCCACGACCCTCGTCTGGCCATCAATTCCCAGCACGTCCACCTCAAGCCCGGAATTCTCGACCCCCTGGAGCATGCCGGCCGCCATGTCCAGGCCCAGGCCGTCGAGCGGCTGTCCATCCACCGCCACAATCTGTTCACCGGGCTTCAACCCGGCTTCCCAGGCCGGACCCTCTCGAATCACGTTGACCAGCAGCAGCCCCCGCTCCGATCGTTTCAACTCAACGCCAATCCCGACAAAGTTGCCATCAATCTCGGCATAGAGATCCGACAGCTTGTCGGGCGTCAGACAACCGGTGTAATCATCGAGCGCATCGCATGCTCCATAAACGAATTCGAGCACCACGGCGGCCTCGGGCAGCCCCAGGGCTCGAACCCCCAGGTCACAGGCGGCTTCCACCTGAGCGTTCGCATCGGCTCGGCTCTGCGCCGCAAGCCTCGCTCGCTGCGATCGAAAGGCATCACGAAGCCATCGAACCCGCTCAGCCCTCTCCGAAGCGTCTATCCGGTGTGCTTCCAGGAACACCGGGTCGCGCAGTGCCACCTCCAGATTGTCGTAACCGTGTCGCAGCAGAGGCTCGAACCGAATCGGATCGACATACCCCGTCTCGATCCGTTCCAGCAGTTCCTGATAGAGTGCCATCACATCTGATCGGGGAAGCCGCAGCAGGACGCTTCGGAAGCTCCGATCCTCGTAGCGGCGACCCAGCCGGTAGTGCGTCTGGCAGAGCCGCAGGCGGTGCCGGAAGTCGGTCCGGCTCGGCCAGCGTTCCAGCGCCTGCTCGTAAAGGTCCATCGCACCGGACCAGTCCCGAGCCCGTTCGCGTTCCAGGGCCTGGGCCAGAGCATCATCGGGAGTTCCTGGCTCGGCTGTCGTCGACGCCTCTACCCGAGGGGACGATTGCCGGACGCTCAGGACCCCGTCTTCGGCCTCGATCGCCGAGTTCGCCGCCATCGGCGAGGCAGGCATGAAGGCCAACGCCAGAAGGAACAGTCCCGCCAGGGGACCTCGAAGCAGGGCGAGCATTGGCCACGATCCTCCCGCTTCGGATCGCGTGCGGGATCGATCTCAAAAGACGCTGGCCAGGGAAGATACCGCCAGTTCAGCTCGCCGTGGACTCGTACCGGACTGGGACGATCGGGGTCGAGAATCGCAAGCGGGGACCACAGACCAGGTCTTCCGTGATCCGTCCGCGCACCGATCCGTGGCTGCACGTCTTGAGGAAGTCAATCACCGAGTGGGGAAACGCTTCGTAGTTGCCATCGCAGCACGATGCACGCCACATGCCAGACACGGTTCAGGAACCTTCTCAGGGCAGGCAGCGACAATCGTTCCACCGATCAGATCCGGGCAATCACTTGTTCGCGAACGCCCGTCACAATGTAATCTATCATATCGACCTGGCTCGAACAGGTTCGATTCACTCACGAGGAGCCACCTCGAATCGGCACGATCGGCACCGTCCGGAGAACCCGCCTGCCGCCCCTCAAGAATTGCTGAAGTTCCATCCCAAGCGTTGTACGAACGACCGTCGGGCGTGCCTTTGTTTGTAAGAATGTCGCCTCCGTGCTCCCCCGTCCGCCCCGGGGGTTGACGCAAGTCCCGGCCCGGGTGTTCCCCACAGGGTCAGGCCACCGGTTCCAGTTCCAATGCGCCGAGGAACGATCGCAGCTTCTGAAAGGCCCGCGACTTCTCATTGCTGACCGTCTTGGCGGCCACTCCCCATCGCTCGGCGATCTCAGCCGGCGTCTCTCCCTTGAGGGTCGCCCGGATCAGGTCCGCCTCTCGAGCATTGAGACTCTGCTCGATCGCCTCTCCGAGATCCTCGACCCAGTCTCGTTCCCGGTACGGAGCCGAGGGATCATCCGGACTCTCATCGAGAGATCTGAGCTTTCGCTCGCGTTGTGCCCGTTTCTTGGTCGCGTCGATGGCCCGGAAGAACGTGGTCCCCTCGTTCCGCTCCCGGCTGAAGACCTCTCGGATGCCCAGCACCCCGACGGCGATCATCAATTCATCGAAGCCCGACCGCCCCAGTTGCTTCAGCAGGCTGACATAAACCGCCTGAGTGCAATCGTCATGCTTCTGCGGAGGTAATCCGGCCCGCATCCAGGTCCGCGCCAGATACCGATCAAGCTGCGAAAGCCCCCCTCGAATCGATCTGGAATCCGCATCCGACGCTTCCTGATTGTCAATCGCCTCCGATCGTGAGGGGGCGAAGAACTCCGACGAGAAGGTCTGATCGATCGCCGCATCCCAGGCGTCCGAATCGATGGTTGGCTCGGACACCAGCGGCGGATCGGACAAAGCGACCGACAACGCCCCATGCTCGGCCGGAACGGCCGGAGGCGAAGCCATCAGGCCGCTTAGCAGCCGCAATGCCTCTAGCCCCTCGACCCCCGGGCGATACGACCGTCGCGCCTTTCGCGGGACCTCATCGCTCACCGTTTCGTCCCCCGTTCCGATCTGGTGTCATCGCCGGTCACTCCCTCCAGCCATGACTGCCGATCCCCTCACCTCGCCATCGAGATTCAGGCGGAGCTGCTCAACCACGACCGATCATCCTATCGAAACCGCAAATCTCGACGAGGCCAATTCCCCTGCCCGCTTGCCAATTCCAGGACGCAACAGTCCATGCATCCAATCAAATCCTAGCAGGGAGAGTTGGTTCGGTCAAGCCTGCCGTATCAGGCTTAATTTCACCTTAAGCCATCGAAGCCGATCGAGGCGGCGATTTCTGATCTCACCCTTGTGAGACGGGAGAAGAGCTTGGTGCGGATCGTGATTCAAGACCGCGAACGCAAGGGGCCGGAGGCAAGACCGGGAGACAACCTAGTCCGGTGCGTGTCGATTGTCCCGCAGTCGGCTACCGAGCCGGAGAAAGTTGTCTCCGTCGCTCACGCTTGATGGAGACGGGTCGTTCGAGAAACGCTCGACGCAGTGACCAAGGAACCTGAAGGACGAACCGGCAGCGCGGACGTCGTCCTCCACGAATGCACAGGACCGAGTCGCTCGAACCAATCGAGCGACTCGGCCTCATCTCAGGATTGCAAATCGTAAGTGATTGCCAGACCGCGATCAAGAGCCCTGATTGCCGCGGTTCTGGATCGCGGCGAGCCGTTCGGCCCGTCGTTGCTGAGCGGCGAGAATCGCCGGCGATTGAGCCGGGGTCTGGCCGACTCCGGACGTGTCGGGAACGTTGAACTCAGGAACGGTCACGTTCGCTCGACGAGGGTGCAGGACGATTCGCCCCTGAGCCTGGGGAGGAGGGGTCGGAACCGGCACCAGGCGATCCCGGACAAACCGGAAGAACTGCCCGGTCGGAGGAATCCCCTGGTCCCCCGCGTGCTTCCCGACCTGAGGATACAGGTTCGGATCACCTGCGAAGACCAGGTCATCTCCGGGGCTGGGCAGGAATCGCACCCGTCCCATGCGCCCGATCAAGGCATCGCGTGATGCCCCTCCGCGGAGCGTATTATGACCAAACCAGCCGTGTAGTCGGGTCGGCAGGTCGCCGGCCTGAAGCTGATTCTTCCCGCCGAGCCCACCGTCGAGCGTTGCCAGCAAGGGAACATCGGGCGCGATAGTGATCGTGTCACTGGCCTTCGTCCCGTAGACGACCACCCGTTCCAGATCACTGACCAGCGGTCGCAACGAGTCGACCACCCCGTTGACCGACACGGAAACCCGGCCGCCGACCACGCTAACGTTGATCGTGTTCGGGTCGGGATTGACCAGCCGACCTGGAGGCGGGGTCACCAGCAGTACGTTGCCGATCTGCCGAACCGCTCCGGTGATGGCCGCTCCCGTCACGGTGAACGTCACGGTCGCCTTCGCGCTTTCGAGCCCCGACCCCGGCTCGCCGATCTGGCGAACCTGGAACTCCAGAGTATCGGTCCCCACAAACCCGGTTGGTGGGGTATAGATCAACGCCCCGGTGGCGGCATCGAAGTTCGAAACCGTTCCCAGCGTACCAGTGGTGTCGAGAATGTACGTCAGGGTCTGCCCGGAGTCCGCGGTCCCTGGAAATCCGGTCAACTGGACCGGGACCGGATCGTTGGGCGAGATGGTCAACAGTTGCGACTGTGCCGTGGGGGGAACCGCAATCGGGGTGCCACCCTGAACCGTGATCGACACGTCGGCCGGCGTGCTGGTCAGATTCGGCGTCGGTGCCCCAACATCCGTCACCCGGAACCCAAACGAGTCATTCCCCTGGAAGTTGGTAAACGGCGTGTAAACCAAGGTTCCCGTCTGGGCATTAAACTGGGAAATCTGCCCATGAACCGGAGGTCCGGTCAGTTCGTAGGTCAGGGTCTGCTGCGATGACGGGTCCCCGGACTGCCCAGCCAGCTGAATCGTCACCGCCTGATTCTGGTTCGTCTGGACCGAGACGGGGGTGGCCGTCGGCTGGTTGTTGGTCGTGACCGTCAGCGTGATCGCTTGAGTATCAAAATTGCTCACGGCGTCGAGCGGGGTGTTCGGGCCGCCACGGTTGACCTGATCGCGGACCCCAACCAGCAGGTCAATCACCCCTTCAAATCCGGCGTTGGGCGTGATGGTTACCAGTCCGTTGGCATCGACGCTGGCCGTCGCATTCTGGACCGGGGCGAACGTCCCTTGCGGCGACACCCCACCACCGACGGCGTAGGTCAACTGATCACCCGGGTTCGTGCTCACGGCGTTGAGCTGGAACTGCACCGGCTGGTTCGGCAGGGTAATCTGATCGCTGACCGGCCGGAGGAACGGCCGCTGGCTCTCGGTGTTGGCGATCACGTTGACCTGGAACGTCTCGACATCCGTCGACCCATCCGACGGAGTGGACGCCGTAACCGTGATCGTCGCCGACTCTCCCGCCGCGGCCGACGTGGTGTTGATCAGCACCGACCCGTTCGGGTTGGACTGACTGACGCGCGTGCCGGTGATCAGAATCGGAGACACCGGCGTATCGCTCGCGTTGCGAGACACCTGCGTCATCCGTTCCAGAACGTCGGCCCCTTCGATCAATTGGCCGAAGATCGTATGGTTGAAGTCAAGGAACCGGGGAGAGCCCGTCGTCACGAAAAACTGCGAGCTATTCGTGTCGTCTCCCGCGTTGGCCATCGCCAGCTGACCCTGACCGTTGAAGACCAGGGGAGCGCGGAACTCGTCGTCGAAGGGGAAGCCGGGTTGGTTGATCTCTCCCGTTCCGTTCCCGTTGACCGAACCGCCCTGAACGATGAACTGGTCACCCGGGAAACCCTGGGCGACCCGGTGGAAGTTCTTGCTCGGCAGATTCGTGAAATTCGGGTTCGGATTCGTCGTCGGCGAGGTGTAGAACCCCTGGTTGACCAGCGCGAGGATCCGACGGACCGTCACCGGCGTCAACTCGTCAAAGAGCTGAAACGTCATGGTCCCGGAAAAGGCCGGGTCTCCGGCACCGCTTGACTCATGAGAGACGTCAATCGACAAGAACGATCCGTTGACGACCGAAACGCCGATGTTCGGATTGCTCGACGTGGCTGTGAATTGCTGAGCCTCGGTCCCCCCTTCCAGGGGAACCACCCGACCCAGGTCGGCCGCGACCGAGAGGTTCGGAATCGGATTGAGCGAGGCAACGAGCATCTGACGAGGCTCAAGCCCTTCGAGTCGTGGGCGACGAGCCCGTTGCCGATCGGCTGCCGAGCCGCCGGCCCCGAACCATCGTCGGATCGACCCGCCACGATTGCGATCCCGCATCGGACTCCTCCCGACCTTCGGCCGTTCCCTCCACGCGGGCAGGCCATTGGTGCCACCGCGCGATCGTCTGACCTTCTCGATCGGTTGATCCGGTCGCACAGCTTGAGCCGAAGCTGCGCAAAGTGACGGCCGCGAGGCCGGGGCCTGGGCCGAGCCCCCGCCACAAGCTCCCCGAACCCGCCCCGGGCGGACGCCTCGGGGCGGCACACCCAAGCATCACACACACTCATGCATTCGCAAGGCCCTTCGCGACCTGAGTCCGCCGCCCCGCTGCGGTCAGTGCGCCTCGGGGTCGTGGGAGTAATTCACGAAGAACATGCCCGAGCCGGTGCCGCGGATGCGATACGCCCCGGACCTCCCCTGGCCGGCATCCCAGAGGTGGACGACCGTACTCCTCTGCTCTCCGAGGCTACGCGTACCGATCCCGTGGGCGCACTTGCCGACCACCCTCCCCGAGGCCTCGTCCACGATCTCGACGTCCACGAATCCACCTTCATAGTGGTAGAACGCAAGATAGGTATCGAAGTCGCCCGTGAGGTGGACGACCGTGTCAATGCGGCCCGTGAATCGCCCCGAGATCGCGGGAAGCGTCTCGATCCTCGCGGGAACAGCCTCCCGATGATTCGTCTCAACGACCCGAGGCGCCTCGTCGGCGGGATCTTCCCCCCCGGGCGGGCGGGACCAGCGGCCGCCATAGAAGCGGATGAAATCCTGGTAGCCGTCCCCGACGTTCTTCACGTAGGCCGAGTCGTCCGTCAACCGGACGAAACAATCGCGCGACTCGTCGTAGAGCAGGACCGCCTCCTCACCGCGAAACATCAGCCGGAAATTGTATTCGATCGTCTCGTCGTTGACCGTGATCCGCTCGACCCAGCGATCTGCAACGTTGGCGCGGAAGTACCCGGCATCATGCACCCAGTAGGTGCGCGTCTGCGCCTGGGCCATCAACGGGGCGCCGAAGACCACCACGAAGCTCAAGAGCCACTTCCGACGCATGGCGCGACTCCTCCAAGGCGATCAGGGACAGCACTCCCGCCAACAGAACGGTAAGATCAGTGTATGTGGCTCCGACGAGCTTGACAAGTTACCGGGCTGCCGCCGCCCGTAGCCCAGCCGGGGCGAAACGCAGAACCGCCTCGCCCCCGGTCGGGGAGCGAGGCGGTTCAAGGATCTCGTCGTTTCGTCTGGCCTGGGGAGATCAGTTCCCCTTCGGAAGCGAGAACTGGATGATCATCAGGCCGTCATCCTCCATCACGCTGTAGCTCCCCCCCTGGGTGAGGTACTTGGCGAAGACGGAGAACTCCGGAATCTTCTCGATGTCAATCAGATCCGAGAGGTCCGGCACCTCTGCGCCACCGGCGTTGCCGGCAAGGTCCAGCGCTTCCTGGAACTGGCCGCTGGTGACCGTGTTGTACACGGCTCGCGCCTGTTCCTCGGGCCGGTTGTAGGCGAACGTCGAGACCTGAGTCGGGAACTTCGAGGCCACACTCTGGAACTGAGCGTCGTCGGCCAGGCTGCTGCCACCGCCGCGAAGGATCTGCTCCAGAAGCTGGGCGCGACCCGTGGCGAACAGATAGCCCTTGGCAATCGCAATGCTCACCTCACCCGAGAGCTGCATCTGAGGAGCTCCCGGCGCGGCCGGCAGTTCCGGAAGCTCAACGTCGTAGATCGTCGTGCCCTGGAAGTCTCGCTTCTTCGGATTCGCGCCGGTGATGGCGAAAATCTTGTTCAGCGTGGTCTGGAAGGTTTGCTCGTCGTCCAGCTCGACCGCAATCAGCGCTCGCTGACTTTCCGCGTCGATTTCAGCCCCTTCCCCTTCAAAATCGGAGAGAATACTGATCCGATCACCGAGCGGACCGAAAATGTCTTGCTGGAAGCGAATCGTCTCACCGTTCGGACCCTGCAGGCCGCGTTCGACGTTCTCGAGCGCGCCGGGCAGGAACATGTTCACCAGGTCGCCCAGCGCCGTGTAAGCCGCGTTCAGATCCCAGCTAATCGTCTGATAGCTGCTGACGTCGGCCGGAACCCAGGCTTCAGGAGTCGGGGCGATCGGCGGCATCTGCACCAGCCGAAGGATCCCAGCGCGAGGGCCAGGGGCGTAAACAAACGTCTTGGAGATCGAGTCGTAGTCGCCGGTGGCCAGATCCAACGTGCCTCCCACCGCCTTGAGCTGATCAACCCCGAGCGTCCGCAAGAGGGCTTCCGCCTGACCGGCCTCTCCCCCTTGCTCGGCGGCCGCCTGGATCACCAGTTGCAGCGCCTGCTGGACATCGATGTACCAGCAAACCTGGCTGTCGGTTCCCAGCTTCGCACCGATGGCCTGATAGCTTGCGCTCGCGGCCAGCGAATCTTCTCGGCCGTCGGTATTGGCCAGCAGGTCCTTGACCCCTTCGACCCCTACGCCGATGAAGTAAACGCTTCCCTCGTTGGTCCAAACCAGCGGCGGGCTGTCCTCGGCCGGCGGCTGGATGATCGTCAGGGTCTTGCCCTGGAACTCCTCGGTCCGAGACTGACCGCCGGCTTCCTGAACGAGCTGATCCGTCCCCTTGGTCATGATGTCGTTCATCCGCTCGGCGTTCTCACCGGCGTCGGCGACCAGCAAGACGGCGATCGGCAGCACATCGTCACGGCGGGTCACGGCCAACCAGGCCGCTCCCTGAGGCGTTTCGAGCAACTCTTCCAGGCTCACGCCAAGCCGTTGCTGCAGCTCATTCTCCAGATCCGCCAGTTTGGCGCGAACGTCATCCTTCAGCGGCTCCATGGCCGGATCGGCCAGCAGCTTGCCGATCTGACTGCGGCCGAGGGCCTCACGCAGATCGCTAGCACTCTTGGCCTTGACGATCGCAACCGTCGAACTGGGCAGCGCGTTCTCGTCGGGGACTTGCGCCGCCACCGGAACCGCCGCTGTCAAGATGCCGAGCAATGCCGAGCCGGCGAGTACCCGAATCGGGAATCGCATCGCGCTTTTCTCCTTTGAACAATTGAGGAAAACTCACCAGATGACCCCCACGCGAGCCGATCATGGCATCGCGAACACCAGAGGGTCAGGGGGGACGGACAAGCCTGAATTCATCCGTCAGCACTCAAGGTCCGCCCCTTCTCACGACGAAAGGCCGACGCGAATCACGCCAACCCATGTGTCTGTTGCTCCCGGCAATTCTGATGCCAGGTGTTCGATTGATTGATCCGACCGCAGAATCTGCGCTACTCCCTTGATTCTCGATCAGGTGATCCCGCCTCGACGGACCCCTGCTTCGCTTCGGCGAACGTTTCGGCTCGGCGACGGCGGGGCGGGTCCAGATAGCGGTAGCCGCTGTTCGGATTCTCCTTGTCGTACGCGAACGCGTCTCGGTTCTTCAAGAAGTCTTTGAGGTAGTTGATCGGAATGGCGAACCCAAGATTATCCCCTTGCGAGGCCTTCATGTTGGTCACGCCGATCACCTCTCCTCGAAGATTAAACAGCGGACCTCCGGAATTCCCCGGATTGATGGCCGCGTCGGTCTGAAGATACACCAGGCCCTCGAAGTTCCGGTTCAACGTGCTGAGAATCCCCTGCGAGACGCTCCGCTCCAAACCCAGCGGGTTTCCCACCGCAAAGGTCCCGTCTCCGGCATCAAGGTCATCGAGCGTACCCAGCACAACGTGTTCGAGTTTCAATCCCTCCTGAGCCGGCAATTTTAACAAGGCCAGATCGAGGAACGGATTGACCGCGACAATCTGGACGTCATCAATCTTCCGACGACGCCAACCGCTTGACGTGCGCTGATAGAGAATTGCCGAGATCCGCGTTTCCCCTTCGATCACATGATTATTGGTCACGGCAAAGCCGTCTGGGTTGATAATAAACCCGGAGCCGATCCCCGAGGGGGTCTCAATCGAGACCACCGCCTCACCAAACTGGTTCACCAGTTCGTTGACCGGCCGAGGTCGCAGTAATCGAACTTCGAAAAACCCGTCGCTCGGCGACGTCGCATCCCCCGCAACGTTCAGCGATTCGGGCGCGGTCTCTTCAGGAGCCCCTCGCCGAAGGATTTGATCCCGAGGAACCTTGATCACGTCGTAACCCACATCGAGAAACAACGCATCAGGCTTTTCGGCCAGCACCTTCCCGACAATTTGGTAGCCGTCGTTCAGCACAACGCGCTCCACGTCCTGAAGCGCGGCTCCGTCCGACGGAACCCCCAGAAGCAGCCAGCTCACCGCCAGAATCACGGGCAACGTTCTTGGCAGCATAGACAATCCGTTTCTGCGAATGCGTTTGCGCATATCGACCTTCCTGATGCGAATATCCCGCCATTGTAGAATGACGGTGCCACGATTCAAGACTCCGGCGGTCCCAGGCTCGTGACCGGTTCCTCCACGTCGGGACGCTCCGTGAGCATCGCCTCGAATCCCGAGGTCTGGTCAACCTGATACCGATTCTGGCCGTCCTCGGCTGCAACGATCAACGCCTCAACCCCTTCCGCCTCCTCCGCCAGCTCAAGACCACGCTGCGGACCCAGCACCGAAAGGGCCGTCGCCAAACTATCCGAAGTCGTCCCGTCCCGTGCCACTACGGTGACACTACTCCGGCCGGTCAGGCCCAGTCCCGTCCTCGGATCAACAATGTGCGAGTAGCGAACTCCGTCGATCTCGACAAACCGTTCGGCATCCCCGGAGGTCGAGACCGCCTGATTCCGCATCGAGAGAAATCGCCTCGCCCCCCCCTGCTCCTCAGCGTCGATCGACGCGATCCCGATGATCCAGCCCGATCGCCCCGGAGGCGGATCACCCACCACGATGTCCCCTGCTCCGGCCACCAGCGCCCGGGTGATTCCCGAATCCCTCAGCACCGCCAGGGCCGCATCGCTCGCATATCCCTTGGCGATCCCCCCCACGTCGAGCCGCATCCCTGGCCGGGCCAGGCGGACGGTTCTCGCCTCGGCGTCCAGTTCCAGCCCTTGCCAGCCGATCCTCCCCAGCGCCTCCTCAAGCTGCGATCGGCTCGGTAATTCCCGGTTCCTCCTCGCTCGCCTCCAGAGCTTCACCACCGGGTTGATCGTCGCGTCAAACGCCCCATCGGTCTGCTCCGAGAGCGCCCGAGACCGCGCCAGCACCTCAAAGAGTTCCGGGCTCACGGGCACGGGAGGCCCGCCGGCCTCGTCGCTCAGCCGCATCAATTCGCTGTCGACCTTGTAGTCGCTCAGCGTCTCGTCAAGGAAGGCGATCCGAGCAAACGCCGATCGGGCCGCACTGCTGGCGAGGTCGCCATCGTTGCAGTAGATTAGAATCGTGAACTCGCTCCCCATGTGGGTCTCACGGAACTCGAACCGATCGAGTTCCGCCTCCCCGCGGTCCTCAACCGCCAGGCTTGATCCCACAACCAGGAGCATCCCGAGCAGTCCCACGCTCATCCACCGTCCTCCCCGAGGACCGAAGGCCGTCGCTCCGATCGCCTTGAGCCCTTGGCCTGGTGTTTCGATTGGTCGAGTTCGTTCTCGCCGCCTTCGACCGTTCCCGTCCGCCCGAGGAGTCCATCCTACGATGATCATCCCGCTGTCGCACGGCAGGACTGGTATTCTTGCCGTCGCATGCGCCTTGCTGGTCCTTCCCACCGCCTCCTCCTGGGGGCAGGACCCCACGACCCCGGAGGAAATGAAGCCCTACACGGAGACGATCGCCGGGACCGACATCACCTTCGAGATGGTCCCGATCCCCGGCGGCACCTTCATGATGGGCAGCCCCGACGACGAGGCCGACCGCACCGAGCATGAAGGCCCCCAGCACCCCGTCACCATCGCCCCCTTCTGGATGGGCAAGCACGAGGTCACCTGGGACGAGTACGACGAGTTCGCCTTCAGCTTCGACCTCCGCCGCAAGGAACGCGAAGGCGTAGACCGCGACGCTCAGCCCGAGGGTGAACGCAACGCCGACGCCATCACCCGCCCCACCCCCCCCTACGCCGACGAAACCTTCGGCCTTGGCCGCGAAGGCCAGCCGGTCATCTGCATCACCCTCCACGCGGCCATGGAATACTGCCGGTGGCTCTCCGAGAAGACCGGCCACACCTACCGCCTCCCCACCGAGGCCGAGTGGGAATACGCCGCCCGCGCCGGCACCGAAACCGCCTTCCACTTCGGCGACGACCCGGCCGAGCTGGAAGAGTACGACTGGTTCTTCGAAAACTGCGAAGGCCCCCAGCCCGTCGGCCAGCTCAAGCCCAACCCCTGGGGCCTCTACGATATCCACGGCAACGTCGCCGAGTGGGTCCTGGACCACTACATCGAAGACCTCTATAGTCAGAGGTCGCAAGACTCTCCAACCGTCCGACCGGTGGTCGTGCCGGACGCGTTCGAGTATCCCTACATCGCTCGGGGAGGCTCGTGGGACTTCGACGCCTACGACTGCCGCAGCGCATCCCGGCACGTCTCCAATCCCGATTGGAGCGTCCAGGATCCGCAGCGCCCCCAGAGCATCTGGTGGCACACCGATGCCACCTTCGTCGGCTTCCGGATCGTCCGGGCCTTCGAGGAACAGCCCGAGCTGATCGACTTCAAGTCGCCAATCATCAAGGGCAAAGGCCCGAAGCCCGACGACACCCAGTAACCAACCCCGGCCAGGATTCCAAGCCTTCTGTGCGTGTTTCGCGAAGGATGACTTGCGATTGCCTTGCCTGCAACCCCTTCGCCTCCCCTGCACACTCTCCCGCTTCCGTAGGAGCGCGAGCCGACCTCGTTCATCCCCTCCCAATCCTCTCCCCCGCTCGCGGGGGAAAGGGTGGCCGCAGGCCGGGTGAGGGGGTCCGCTGCCCGAACGCCATGTCTTGCGATCCAAACCAATACCCTTCACCAAGGTCTTCTCCCTGCTCGCGCGAAGTGGGGGTCAGCGGAATTCCACCCTTGCCCCCACCGGCTCGGCAGCGGAAGACAGAAGTCCGGGTGAAGCGGTGGCGACCCGCTCGACCCGTCACGAGAAACTGCTCCGACGCGCCGAGTCGAGTCTCCAATCCCCTGACCGATCCGATCCGCCTGCATGCAGTTGGGCCCCACCACCTCAAAATGGGTCGACCAGTCGGTCTCGTGGTGCGGCCCCAATTTCAATGAGTACCTCTTCCTTTTCGGATTCTCAGTCCCCCGACTCGGGAGCTTCGAGCCATGACCGGACCCAAGCCCTCTCGCCGTAACTTCCTCCGGAACTCGGCCGTCGCCGCCGTCGGCACCGCCTCGCTCACCGCTGTTCCGAATGCCTTCGCCGCGGGGACCGACTCAATCCGGGTCGGCGTCGTCGGCTGCGGCGGTCGTGGCACCGGCGCCGCGGAAAACATCTGCGAAGCCGCCGGCCAGGACCACAACGTCACCATCCACGCCCTGGGCGACGTCTTCGAAGGCCAGGCCAACCTCGCCGCCGACCGCCTCTCGAAGAACTCGAAGGTCGGCGAGAAGTTCGACGTCAGCCCCGACCGCGTCTTCGCCGGGTTCGATGCCTACAAGGACGTGATCGAGGCCTGCGACCTGGTCATCCTCGCCACCCCTCCCGGCTTCCGACCTTTGCACATTGAAGCCGCCGTCAAGGCCGGCAAGAACATCTTCACCGAGAAGCCCGTCGCCGTTGACGGCCCCGGCATTCGCAAGGTCCTCGCCGCCGCCGAGGAGGCCAAGAAGAAAGGCCTCGCCGTCGTCGCCGGCACCCAGCGCCGCCACCAGACCGGCTACATCGAATCGATGGAGAAGATCCGATCCGGCGAGGCCATCGGCGACGTCATCACCGCCCGAGTCTTCTGGAATCAGGGGAACATCTGGGTCCGTCCCCGCCAGCCCGGCATGGACGACATGGCCTACCAGCTCCACAACTGGTACCACTTCCTCTGGCTTTGCGGAGACCACATCGTCGAGCAGCACGTCCACAACCTCGACGTCGCTCGCTGGGCCTTCGGCGACATGGTCCCCTCCTCCTGCGTCGGCATGGGAGGCCAGCAGGTCAACACCGACCCCGGCTTCGGCCAGTCGTACGACCACTTCGCCGTTGACTACGCCTTCGAGGACGGCCGCCACGTCATGAGCATGTGCCGCCAGATCGACGGCTGCGCCAAGGACGTCTCCGAGTACATCGTCGGCCACAAGGGCACCGCCCACCTTATGCCCGGCAACTACAACCTCGCCGGCCAGCGCCTCCGCGCCCGAGGGGAAGTGAACCCCTACGTCAACGAGCATATCAACCTGCTCAAGTCCATCGCCGAAGGGCAGCCCCTCAACGAACTCGAACGCGTCGCCCACAGCACCCTCATGGCCATCATGGGACGCGACTCCGCCTACACCGGCAAGGAGCTGACCTGGGACGAGGCCCTCAATTCCACCCTCGACACCTTCCCCACCAACCTCGAATGGGGCGCCCGCCCCGAGATCATCGTCCCCAAGCCGGGCATCACCAACTACGCCTGAGCCTGTGCGTCTCCCTCGTCACGCAACCCGCGGCCGGATTCCCTCCGGTCGCGGGTTCTCTTTTGGCCACTCAAGATCGAAGCGTTGAGACGATCGGCCCGTAATACTCCGGTCTTCGGTCGGCAATCCGGTCAATCTCATGCAAGCCCGGCACCCGGATGATTTTCTTCCTCCTCGCCAGTTCCGGGTCGATCTCCGCCATCAAGATCTGTTCGCACTCCCCATCCCCTCGGGCAAGCACCTGCCCGTTCGGATCGACGATCGAGCTGTGGCCGATGAACGGGAACCCTCGCTCGCTTCCCACGCGATTCACGGCCATCACATACACTGCATTTTCCATCGCGCGTACGATCGGAAAATGCTCGGCCGTCGGCTCCGCCCGCGTCGGCCAGTTCGTCGGCCAGAGAAGCACCTCCGCCCCGAGCAAGGTCATCACTCTCCCCGATTCTGGGAATGAGCCGTCGTAACAAATGTGCATACCCAGCCGGAGCCCCGCCGCCTCAACCACCTCAAACGGCCGATCTCCCGGATCGACAAACCGATCGACTCCCAAAAACGGCAGGTGGTTCTTCCGATACGACGCGATCACCCCCTTCGGGCCCACCATAGCGCACGCATTAAACAGCCGCTCTCCGTCCCGCTCCAACAGGCCGACCACGGCGAAGACGTCTCGCTCGGCACATCTTGCCCCGATTGCCCCAAGGCTCGGCCCTGGAATTTCCTCGGCCGCCGACATTGCCTCGTCACGCGACTCGAACACATAACCGCTCAGGGCACACTCAGGGAAGACGACCAGCCGTGCCCCCGCCCCGGCGGCCGTGTCGATCCGGTCGAGGATCGCCCGGAGATTCCCCTCCCGATCCCCCAGTTTCACATCCATCTGCACCGCGGCCACCCGCACGGTTTCCATTCCACGCACTCCTCGTTCACGCCCCTCCGCCCCACCAATCTCAGAACGCCCACCACTTCGGGAAACTACCACGCCCGCCCCCGATCGGCCACCTGGCAGTGGCCTCGCCCGCTCGACCAGCTTGCCGTCTCAGAGGCAAGAGGAGAAGACCGTACGCAGGGTCGCAGAGAATCAGAGAGATCGAGGCCGTTCGACCGAGACGCTACCCTCTCCTCTGCGCCTCCACGTCTCTGCGCGCGATCCCTCTCCCCGACTCCCTCGCCCGGGAGAACTAGTTCCCTGCCCGACACTCCGCTAAGATAGCACCCTCTCCGATCACCCCTTCGTCGATTCCGAGCGTGCCGATGCCGTCTTTCGCCGACGATCTCCGCCGGTTCGGGCCTGATTCCTCAGTGCGTGTCTCGCGCGACGAGGCCCTGGCCTACTGCGCTGCACTTACGAGATCGCACTACGAGAACTTCAGCGTCGTCACCTGGCTCACCCCCCCGCACCTCGTCCCTGCCTTCCAGGCCATTTACGCCTTCTGCCGCTGGTCCGACGACCTTGGCGACGAGGTCGGCGACCGCGCCCGAGCCACCGAGCTGCTCTCCTGGTGGCGGGACGAACTCCGGCAGATGGACGCCGGCACCCCTCGCCATCCCGTCATGATTGCCCTCCGCGACGTGGTTGCCGAGTTCGACATCCCCCTTACCCCCTTCGAGGCCCTCATCTCCGCCTTCGAGCAGGATCAAATCATCACCGACTACGACTCGTATGACCAACTGCTCGACTATTGCACCCGATCGGCCAACCCCGTCGGCCACCTTATCCTCTACCTCGGACGGGTCCACACTCCCGAGCATGTTCAACGCTCCGACGCCACCTGTACCGCCCTGCAACTGGCCAACTTCTGGCAAGACGTCTCCCGAGACCTCGACATCGGCCGCGTCTACCTCCCCCGCGAAGACCGCGAGCGCTTCGGCTACCCCGACGACGACCTGCACGCTCGCCGCTTCTCCCCGGCCTTTGCCCGATTACTCGCCTTCCAGGTCGAGCGGACCCGAGCCTTGTTCCGCCTCGGCGCTCCCCTGGCCGATGCCCTGCCCGGCCGCCTGGCGGTCGATGTCGAGTTGTTCACCCGGGGCGGCCTGGCCATTCTCGACCGGATCGAGGCTCAGGGCTTCGACGTCTTCCGCCGTCGGCCAACCGTCGGCAAGGCGGCCAAGCTCGGCCTGCTGCTTCGCGCGATCCTTGCCCGATCGCTCCGCTTCAAACACCCTCGTGTGAACACCTTCTCAAGCCACGTTGCAGACCCCGCCGCCGACGCCGTCTCCGGTCCCCTTCCCTCCGTCAATCGCTCGGAGGCCCGCCCATGACCGACGCACTCGACGCCAGCTACCGATTCTGCGGCGACCTCTCCCGACGCGAAGCGAAGAATTTCTATTACAGTTTCCTCTTGCTCCCCCCTCGCCTCCGGCGGTCGATGTGCGCGCTCTACGCCTTTCTACGACACACCGATGACCTGGCCGACGAACCCGGCTCGATCGACGCCAAGCGCTCCAGCCTCCTCTCCTGGCGAGTCGAACTCGACCGCGCCCTCGACGGGAACCCGATCGCCTGGCCCGGCCTCCCCGCCCTGGCCGACGCGGTTCAGCAACACAGCATCCCGCCGAAGTTCCTCCACGCCGTCATCGACGGCGTCGAAATGGACCTCGAACCCCGCCCCTTCTCCACCTTTCAAGACTTGCACGCCTATTGCTACCGGGTCGCCTCGGCCGTCGGGCTGTGCTGCATTCATATCTGGGGATACAATTCTGAAGGCGGCCGCGCCGAAAAGCTGGCCGAAGCCTGCGGCATCGCCCTGCAACTGACCAACATCCTCCGCGACGTTCGAGAAGATGCCGAGCTTGGCCGCGTCTACCTGCCGATGGAAGATCTCGACCGCTTCGGCGTCTCTCCCGATGAGCTCAGGTCCCCCGTCCCCAGCGACCGCCTTCGCCAACTCCTGGCCTTCGAAGGCCGCCGCGCCTACGACTATTACGGCGAGGCCAGCCCCCTGATCCGCCTCGTCGCCCCCGTCGGACGCCCGGTCCTGGCCGCGATCGTCAACATCTATCGTGCGCTGCTCGATGAGATCGCCCGCCGCGATTACGACGTCCTCGCCGCCCGGGTCGCCCTTCCCCCCTGGCGCAAGGCGGCCATCACCGTCGGCGCGCTCACCGGACGCCTCGCCCGACCCGTCCCCAGACCAGAGGGTCTGCTCCCGTGATCGAGACCCGGAACCCCGACTCCCCGACCACCGGAACCGACTGGCGCCCCAGCCCCCCGCATGTCGTCATCGTCGGTGGCGGTCTGGCCGGCCTGGCCGCCGCCTCGGCCCTCGTCCGTCGCGGCCTCAACCTCACCCTCCTCGAAAGCCGCCCCCGCCTCGGCGGCCGCGCCAGCTCCTTCGTCGATCCGACCACCACGGAACAGGTCGACAATTGTCAGCATGTCAGTATGGCCTGCTGTACTAATCTTGCCGATTTTTGTCACCGCGTCGGCACGGCCGATCTCTTCCGCCGCGTCCCCGAGGTCGTCTTCCTCGACGAAGAAGGGCGCACCTCTCCCCTCCGCGCCGGTCTCCTACCCGCCCCTCTGCACCTGACCGAGAGCTTCCTCCGCGCCCGCTACCTCACCTTCTCCGAGAAGATCCGCGTCGGCGTTGGCATGGCCTGCCTTCGCCTCTCCCGTCGCGATCGTCCCGGCGAATCGTTCGAATCCTGGCTCCGGCGCCACGGCCAGACCGACCGCACCATTCACCGCTTCTGGGGCACCGTCCTCGTCTCGGCCCTCAACGAGCGGCTCGACCAGATGGACGTCGGCCACGCTCGCAAGGTCTTCCTCGACGGCTTTCTCCGCAACCGAACCGGCTTCCAGATGGAGATCCCGACCGTCCCCCTTGGCGAACTGTACGGCCTTCGCCTCCAGCAGTGGCTCGACGCCGAAGGCGTCTCGATCCGCCTGAAAACCGGCGTCCGCTCCCTCACCTTCGATGACGACGGCGCCGCCTCGGGTGTCCAGCTCCGATCCGGCGAGCACCTCCCCGCCGATTTCGTCGTCCTCGCCGTCCCTTACGATCGGGTCAACGCGTTGATTCCTGATAACGTGTCTCCCGTCCTCCCCGAGCTTCGTGCCGTCTCCCGGATGGAATCCTCCCCTATCACCGGCGTCCACTTCTGGTTCGATCGCCCGGTCTGCCCTCCTGACTTGGAGCACGTTGTCACCGTCGGCCGCCTGATCCAGTGGGTCTTCAACCACTCCGCCATCCAGGGCCGAGAGCCCGAAGGCGGCGGCCAATACTTGCAACTGGTCATCTCCGCCGCCTACGACCTCTTGCCGATGGACAAAACCGCCATCCGCGATGCTGTCCTCGCCGACCTCGCCTCCATCTGGCCCGCCGCCCGAGAGGCGACCCTCACCCGCTGGTGGGCCGTCACCGAGCATGGCGCGACCTTCTCCGTCCGACCCGGCATCGAGGCCCTTCGCCCCCCCCAGCGCACCCCCGTCGATGGCCTGTTCCTGGCCGGCGACTGGACCGACACCGGCTGGCCCGCCACCATGGAGGGGGCCGTCCGCAGCGGCTACCTCGCCGCCGAAGGAATCCTTGCCGATCTGGGCCGACCCAAGCGCCTGCTCCGACCCGAGCTGCCGATGGCCCCCCTCTCGCGGCTCCTTCTGGGCTCCTCCCCCACCCTGACCCGCCCCACCCCGCCGACGACGGCCCCCACCGCCTCCCCAACGCGCTAGCCCCTCATCCCTCGAACTCAATCCTCCGCATTGCCCGAACGCAACATCCGGCGACTCAATCTCCCGCGATCGGTTAGAATGAATCGTTATCCCCCGACCCCCGGGCTCTTCGTCCCGGCCGGGGTCGATCGTCGCCTGGTTCCCTACCCCCCCTGAGGTCCGATGGCCACCGATTTCCCCCTCCACGTCGTCGCGTTCGGCCGCCCTGGCAGCGGCAAGAGCAGCGTCGCCGAGCGTCTCGGCGAGGCCCACGGCTTCGCCATGGTCCGGACCGGAGCGCTCCTCCGCGACGCCGTCCGCAAGGGGGATTCCCTCGGCCAACAGGTCGAATCGCTCCTGAAGGCAGGCCAGCTCGTCCCCGACGACCTCGCCTACGAGGTCCTCGCCCGCGACCTCTCCACCCTCCGGCACAACCGCCTCCTCTTCGACGGCTTCCCTCGCACCCTCGGCCAGGTCCCCCTGCTCGATCGCCTCCAGGCGGCCGTCGGCTTCACCATCGACCGCTACGTCGAGATCGCCGTCTCCGCCGACGAGGCCCTCCGCCGCATGTCCGGCCGCCGCGTCTGCCCGACCTGCGGCGCCACCTACCACGTCACCAACAACCCGCCGAAGGCCGACGGCGTCTGCGACCACGACGGTACCCCCCTCACCCGCCGCTCCGACGACACCCCCGAGGTCCTCCGCGTCCGCCAATCCGTCTACGACAACCGCACCGGCCCCGTCGTCGACCACTATCGCCAGACCTTCCCCAACCGCTTCCTCCTCATCAACGGCGAGCAATCCTTCGACGCCGTCTCCTCCGACCTCGAACGCGCCCTCGGCCTCGCCCCCTGACCCGTAATCCTTCCGGACCATCAGTCCGGCCCACTGAAGCTCAGGTCCCGAACCTCTCGGAAGCCTTCGGATGGCCCCGCCGGAAAGGGGGAAATCACCTCGAAGACTCGGAATGAGTCCCAATTTCTCCAATCCGAAACAGGCAAAGGGAAACCGCGTGAGACTCGCTTATAAAAACCACCATTGAATGATCAGCGAAAAATCACAATCTTGTTTGAGATTCTTTGCTTTTGCCTCAGTTTTTATGTTTCTATTGTTCGGGCGGTGGACGGCCAACTTCCATCACCTTCGATCGAAAGGATCAGGGAGGTGTGTCAGGACATCGTCAAGCCGGTCCCGAACTTCCTCCAGCTCCGAGGTCGAGTCGCTGGCGGCCGTCAGGGCGTCGAGCCGCTGCCGAGCCTCGGAAACCAGGCCGGGCACCTCGGCGGGACGGCCTAGCGCCATGAGCAGTCGGGCCTGGCGGCCCAGTTCGTCGATGAGCTGAAGTTCCGCAACGAGGTCGTCCGGCCGGGCCGCCACCGCCGCCCGGTAGAACTCCAGGGACGCTCGCGAGACGCGGGCGGCATCCTCCGCGCGGCCGCGGTCCTCATAGCTCGCCGTGAGGTTCCCCTGGATCATCGCTCGCGTGAAGAACGCACCGGGAAGGTCGAGGGCCTCGACCCCGGTGCGTCGCAGGGACCGATAACCGCGCTCGTCGTGCTCGAGCGTGGCATCCCAATCGCCGAGGGACTCGGCCGTCGCCGCCAGAGAGGCCTCCGATTCGGCCACCGCAAGCGCCAGCCCGGCGTCCTCGGGGTAGGCGTCCAGCAGCCTCGCCCCAATCCCCGCGCAGCGACGGTAGAGCATGGTCGCTTCGATGTGGTCCCCTCGATCGCTCATGATCGAGGCCAGGCAGCAGAGCCAGCGAACCTCGTCGGCCGACCAGGCGTCGTCGGGGCGATCGAGCGGCAGAACCCGCTCGTAGATCGTCGCGAGCCGCCAGCCCAAGGACGTGTAGGTCGGCAGGGCGTCCCTGTCCCCAAGCTGGACCGCGTCCCTCGTCTCAAGGTAGAACGTGCCCAGTGTGTCGAGGGTCTCAACGAACTCGCGTCGCGAGGTGGCCGCGGCGGACTCGGCCCGCGCCCTGCGGCCATGCTCCATCGCCAGAGCCAAGCCGGCCGCCCCCAGAGCCAGCAGGGCGACGGCAACCAGCCCGGTCCGATGCCGAGTGCCGAGGATCGCCGCGCCGAGCCGACCGGCCCCCGGCGCCTGCACCCGACGGCCCTCCAGGAACCGCCCGAGGTCGTCGGCCAGGGCCTCGGCCGACGCATACCGCCGGCCCGGCCGCTTCGCCAGGCACCTGCGGCAGATCGCCTCGAGGGCGAGGGGGACCGACGGCTCCAGCAACCGAACCGGCACCGGCTCCCGCTCGACGACCTGGCGCAGCACCCCGATCGGGCTGGCACCCCGGAACGGCGGCAGGCCGGTCAGCATCGCGTACAGAGTCGCCCCCAGGCCATAGACGTCGGACCGAGGCCCGACCGGCCCGAAGTGTGGGTCCACCTGCTCGGGCGGCATGAACCCCGGCGTCCCCAGGACCCGGCCGACGGAGGTCAGGGCCGAGGCCGCCTCGTGCTCGCGGGCCAGGCCGAAGTCGGTCAGCCGGGGGGCGCCGTCGGGGCCGATCAGGACGTTCGACGGCTTCACGTCGCGGTGGATGATCCCCCGCCCGTGGGCCTCGGCGACCGCCCCGGCCAACTCCCGGGCCAGGGTCGCCGCCTCGCGGGGCCGCAGCGGCCCGGAGCGGAGCCGGGCGGCGAGGTCGCCCCCCTCGACCCACTCCATCGCCAGGAACGGCACGCCGTCGGCCTCCCCCGCGTCGAGCACCCGCACGATCCCCGGGTGGTCGAGCTTCGCCAGGGTCCCGGCCTCGCGCGCGACCCGGTCGCGCGCGTCCGCCGTCAGCCCCCAGGCGGCCGACATCACCTTCAGCGCCACCGGCCGGGCGTCGGACTCCCGCAGGGCCTTGTACACGACCCCCATCCCGCCCCGGCCGATCTCGACCCCCACCCGATACCCCGCGACCACCGGCGGCCGATCGCCCCGGCCGACGCCGCGTCGGACGGGAGCCGCCACCGTCGCCCCCCCGGAGTCCCAGGCCGGCTCATCGGCCAGCATCGACAGCCGGTCCCGGCACGCCTCGCAGTCGTCGAGGTGCCGCTCCAGCCCCTCGCGTTCCTCCTCGCCCGCCTCGTCGGTCAGCAGCCGGGACCAGGCCCCGTCCCCAGGGCAGCCCTCCATCGCCAACGCTCCGCGCACCACCCCGACGCGGCCGGGACGCCCCTCGGCGCCCCCACGCGGGTCGCATCGTCGGGATGATTCTATGCAATTGCGGCCGATCCCGCGAAGGGTTTCGTCATGAGAATTTCCCGCGAAGGTGCAAACTCCCGGCCCGCCGCCCGGGAGAAGGGGGTGGAGGAACCCGCCCGACGAAGGCCTCCGGCCAAGGTGGCCGGGCCCTCAGGGCGGGGCATCCCGAGACGAACCGAAGGAACCCTCAATCATGACGTCCACCCCAGTCCCGACGCCCCGCATCCCGCGCCCCTGGGCCGCCCTCGCCCTGCTGGCAGGCCTCCTGCTCGCCTGCCCCGAGCCGGCCGAGGCCGGGATCGTCTACCAGCAGCTCGACCTCGAGGTGGTCTCGAGCAGCAGCCTCCTGTCCCCAGACGTTTCCGTGCAGGTCGGCACCAGGACAATCATCGGATTTCGTGCCCTATATGATTCTTTTCCCGGTGGTGGTACGGCTGCCACACGTACTATTCTTGGAAGTTCGACCCGGACTGTGAACGTTTTCAATACCGGAGCGCTGGATGCCGGTTACTTGATCTCCGAGACTTCGCCGTTCGCAGGTTTCGATTTCTTTTTGACAGAACGTATCTTGTCCAATGGTGAAGGATTTTCATTTGGAATATTTAATGATTCAACCGACAAGTATCTCGGCCTCTCATTCGAGGACGACTTGGGGACGACCCTCTACGGCTGGGTCCGGCTCTCCGAGACGGGCGATTTCTCGCCGTCGTCGAGGCTGAGGATCAGCGGATTCGCCTACGACACCACCGGCGCCGGCATCCGGGCCGGCGATACCGGCGTGCAACCCGTGCCCGAGCCCTCGACGGCCGTCGCCGGCCTGATCGGAGCCGCCTGCTGCCTCGGGGTCGCCTGGCGTCGCCGCGCCCGCAAACGCCCCGAGGCCGTCCCCGTCTGAGCGGACCGGGCCCCCGGCGTCCGACGCCGGTCGGGTCGGCCCGAACGCCGGGCGCCGAGGCTCAGGCCTCGGCCTGGGCGACCAGCCGGGCCAGCTCCAGGCGCACGAGCCGCTGCACCTTGCAGCGCGCCGCGTGCGCCGAGCCGCGTCGCATCCCCAGCCGGGCGGCGGCCTCGTCGCCCGAGCGCCCTTCGAGGGCGAGCAGCCGGAACGCCTCCCACGTCCGGGGCTCGACCCGAATTCGCACCCGACCAAAGGCCAGTTCCATCAGCTCGGCGTCGGCCTCACGCTCGAGCCAGGCTGCCGGGCCATCCGGGTCGGGCCTCGCCTCGACATGGCCGAGTTCGTCCGGCGGGACGAGGCCCGGATGCCACGGCCGACGCCGGGCCGACCAGTCGCGCCAGGCCGCGTCGGTCATCGTCCGCAGCAGGCCGCGAAATCTCCGCCCCGGGTCGAGCGTGAATCGGCCGGCCCGGCGTGCGAACCGCAGGAGGACCTCCTGCGTCAGGTCCCACGCGTCGGCCTCCTGCAACCCCTTGCGCCGGAACCAGGCCAGGATCATCGGCTCATAGGACCGGACGAAGAGCCGCCAGCCCTCCGCATCTCCCACCGTCCCGCAGATCCGCTTCAGCAGGCTCGGGCTAGTGATCGGCTCGGTAAATCGAGACATCGCGAAGACTCGTTCTCTCCACACACGTCAACAGATCGAGACACCCACCGCCCGGCAGTACTCCCGGCAACGGTAACGCCGCCCACGTCGTTCTACTCTACAGGCTTCATCCGCTCAATCAAGCCTGCGCTTACGCCTCGTCTCGCTCCGGGTTCAACGATACCGTTCAGACCACCCGCCGACGTGACAATCACCCATACTTTTGTGAATTTATTCTTTAAGATTAACCAATGACCGGGCAGGTTCCCCCTGCATCGACCCAACACCTGAAGACCCTGGAACCGCCGGACGGACGCCGCGTCATCTCACGGCTCCCCACCGACTTCCAATCATGCACGCCCCCCGGAGGGCGGTCCATCCACCCGTTGGTACGCCAACGGATTCCGGTAACGGAACCCGGGGACGGGACCACTCCCCGAGCCGCGGAGACCCTCAGAATCGAGTAATTTGTGCCTTGCACGCGACTCCTCCCCCCTCTCCCCTCCCTCGTCTCTGTGTCTCTGCGCGCGGTCCCTCTCCCCTTCCCCTCAATCCGCGTGCACCCCCCGACCAGACCACCACCGCGCAACCTCAAGAGAAGCGTCGACCCTACCACCGATCGGCCCAGTAAACCACCTCGCCACGCTCCTTGCTGATCGACAGGCCCGCGCTCAAACCGTGGTTCCATGCGTGGCCGGGGCTGCCTCGGTCCTCGGCCCTGAGCACATACAGCGTGAACGACTCGGGAAACTCCCCCGAACCCTCAGCTCCGGTCCGGTAAGTGGTGGTCGGCAGGCCATCCAGTTGATTCAGGTGGCGAGTTACATCCCCACCCCCCTCGTACCTTCGGATCGCCCGAGGAGCAATGCGCGCCTCGATCGCCTCGACCTCTCGGTCAGGCAGCTCCACGCGCAATTGCAGCCAGGCACCACCTTGCAAAAAGCCCGGGAAGTGCGAGCAGGAGACCGATCGCGCCGACGCCGGGATCTCCCCCGGGAAGTGATCCGCGAGGTCAGACCAGGACCGTCGGAGTGCGTGATACCGATTCACATCGGTCGTCTCCTCCGGCGGGCCGACCCAGCAACCCGCCGAGACGAGCAGCCCCGCGACCGACATCAGGGCGATTCGCATGGTGCCTCTCCGGTCCTGGACTACCTCACGCCCACCCTCACAACAACGCGTTCACAACGCCTCACCGATACAGATCTCCCAACGCCGACGTGATGTCCGGGAACCGGAAGGCGAACCCCTCCTCCCGCAACCGCCTCGACACGCAGTAGCGGCCACAGAGTGCCAGTTCCGGATCTGTTCCCAGCACCAGCGGGGCCCCGATCCGCACCATCCACGCCATCGCCAGCAATCCGACCGGCATCCCCAGGGCACTCCGAAGCGCTCGCATGAACTCAGCGTTCGACACGGGACCGGGCGCCGTCGCCAGATAGGCACCCGTCACCGACTCATCCCCGATCGCCCACGCCACCAGACGGTTCATATCATGTTCATGAATCCAGCTGATTCCCTGTCGGCCATGCCCTACCGTTCCTCCAAGGCCCCACCGCGCCAGGCTCGCGAGCCGAGGTAACGCCCCCCCCGATCGCCCGAGGACGAAGCTCGTCCGAAGCACGACCTGCCGCACCTCCATGGGCACCGCCCGCGCAAACGCCTCCTCCCAGGCCGCTCCCACGGCCGGCGCCAGACCATAGCCGAACGCCGAGTCCTCGTCGATCACCACCTCCGGCGGATCACCATAGCGATGCGCCGTCGACATCTGAACCCACACACGAGGCAACCTCTTGACCGTCTCCAGCCCGCGCCCCAAGGCCTCGGTCGACTCCACCCGAGACCGCAAGATCTCATCGCAGTGCTCGGGGGTCTTCACACAGTCCACCGACCTCCCCGTCAGGTTCACCAGCGCCTCGGACCCCTCCAGGTGCCGCACCCAATCCCCCGTTGTCCGTGCATCCCACGGGACAAAGTGCCATGGATCGCTCCCCTCCGGCCGATGCCGAGCGAGCACGACCACGTCCCATCCGCCATCGTGGAAATGCCGTGCCAGACTCCGGCCAAGAAACCCGGTCCCCCCGGCAATCACAATTCGCCCTGTCGATTTCATCGTGATAACATTGAATGTGATTATTTTTTTCATTCCGGGAATCGGAACATCGATTTAGTCTCGATCTCAACCGATTCCAGGAACGCTCCTCAACGTATCCGTCAACGCTGACTCGAATGCTACCAGAAACCGCCTGCGGGGCTCATCACATCGCGTTCGCCCCGCGCTGCGAGAAGGGCCTGGCTTTCCCCTGGGTTTCGAACACATCCTCGCTCCACCAAATGCGATTTTTTCCCCGTTCCGGTTTTTGTGCTTAAACCTCCCCTTCTCCCCGATGATTTCGGTATCTGCCTGCGCTCTCCGTGCGTCTCCACACCTCGCACCGACCACCCGTTTGAACTTAATCTCCGCACCGAAATGTCTCTCAGCCCCATCGAGGCGAATCGACTCCCATGAGCCACTCCACCGGACCCCGCACCGACGACGGGAAACAGACCAGCTCCGCCAACGCCACCACCCACGGCCTGACCGCCAAACGCCCCCTCTGCGCTGAGGAAGCCGAACGTTTACAGGTCATCGTCGCCTCCTGGACCGCCAAGGCCATGCCCGAAACGGCTCCCGAGGAAGCCCTCATCGCCTCGGCCGCCATCGAATATGTGCGTTATTTGCGCTGTGTCGATGCCGAGGAAGCGCGCTTGAAGCCCGGCCTCCACCAGGCCCTCCGCGACTGGCGCGAGCGGAAACAGCACGCCGTCCGC
>NZ_JABBYO010000024.1 GCF_012958305.1 Tautonia rosea
ACAGAATCACACAGGGCGAGTCCATACCGGCACGCTATGGAGAGGACGGGGCAATGGTTTGGGCCCTACTAAGTGGGTCGCCAGAGGTTCCTGGACGACCGTGAGGACGCGACCTACGGTTGCGATGCTCTCCCTCGGAGTCGCGACCATGGCCATCGTCACGCTCACCGACGCCGAGCGCGACCACCTTCGCGGCCTGGCGAAGCGGTCCGATGACCGCCGCGTCATCCACCGGGCGTTGGCCCTGCTGGACCTCGGCGCCGGCTAGGCCCCCGAGGAGGTGGCCGCCCGCCTCGGCGTCGGCCGCTCCTCCGTCTACGGCTGGGCCGCGCGCTACCGGTCCGATCGCCGGACGGCCCCGTCGCTGGCCGACCGGCCGCGTGCCGGGCGCCAGCCCAAGGCCAGGCGGGCCGCCGCCGAGCTGGCCGAGGCGGCATTGGCCTCCGACCCCCGCGCCGCCGGCTATCGCCAGAGCATCTCGACCGTTCCCCTGCTGGTCGCCCACCCCGAGCGCTCGGTCGGCCGCGACGCCAGCGGCACGACCATGCGCCGCGCCCGCACGGCCTGGGCTATCGCTGGAAGCAGCCCCGTTTCGTCCTCTCCCGCCGCTCACCCACCTGGCGGCAGGCAAAGGGGGGCTGAGGCGCGGGCTGGCCGGGCGCACGCGCACCGTCGTCCTGTTCTCCGACGCCACAATCCTCGCCGAGTCGCCGCCGCTGCGCGACGGCTGGGCGAAGGCCGGCGAGCAGGCCAAGGTGCCGATCACCGGCAACCGCGATCGCCGCGTCCTGTTCGGGGCGATGGCGATCGGCACCGGCACGCTCTGCCTGGACCGGGCGGCTCAGTTGAACCAGGACGGCTTCCAGTCGCACCTGCGGCATCTCCGCTCGACGTGGCGCGGCTGAAGGATCGTCCTGTTCGTGGACCGCGGCTCGCCACACACGGCGAGGCGGTCGCTAGCCCTGGCGGGCGAGTTGGGGGTGGAGCTGCGGTTCCAGCCGACGGCGTGCCCGGAGCTGAACCCGCTCGAAGGGCTGTGATGGGAGATCAAGGGGCACGTCCTGGCTAACGAGCCGACGCCGCAGTTCGGCGAGTCACTGGAGCGGGCCATCGACCACCTGACGTTAATGAGCGGCCGGCAGCGGCGGAAGACCGCAGGCGTCCTGTCCAAGAATTTCTGGCTAACTTAGATCAAACAGGCAATGGAATAGGCCCTCGGCACTGAGGTTCCTCTCCCGACGTGACGAGACCTCAGGACGCAGAAAAGGTCTTCTGCACTCTTTGAAAAACCTTCGAGGAGAACGTGTCCGTAGAACGATCTCCATGACGCGTCTGGGTGGTTCGCAAGACGGACATGATCGTTCTGTACCCATTCTCAAACCGACAACCACACCTCAGACGCTCTGTTGGGCTAGGTCAGCCCGAGAAGGATTATCTCTCACCTCGCCAGGACCCCATTCCCTAGGAGAGCACCGCAGGAAATCGACGATATATTTCTACTGTGCCTCGGCTTCATCCCTGAGATGATCAGTCCTCAGCTCTTCAAGCCGCTTCACTGGGAGTTAAGCGGGATTGTCCACAATGCCATTCAAAGCAAATCATTTTCTGGTAGTGAGTTAAATCAACAGGCTCTAGGTGAAGTGGAGCTGGGGAACTAGGATTCGAACCTAGACTACTTGATCCAGAGTCAAGCGGACACCGCTCCGAAAGCGTTCTAGGAATTGGCTTTGCGTCTCGCCTCGAATCCGGTTCCCCCGTCGGTTCCCCTCGTTTGACAGAAGCCGATCGGATCGCGTCGCGATGAGGTCGAGTGACCAGAGGGGAGGGTGTGCCCGAATCTGTAGACTCCCGGACCCTGCACACGTCCCCCAAACATCGCGACCGCGCAACTAAGAAAAGCTTTGCGTTGAAACCCGCCGACCAGGAGACAGCCGAGTGACCCGCCGTATCAGAACCTACCAACCTGCCGAGAAGATCAAGAGCTACCGACCCAGACCATCGGTCACCCGCAGTGAGTCGAACACTTTCACCAGTTCGCCCCGTTGGCGACGACTCCGCGCCGCGATCTTGCTCGACAAGCCGCTCTGTGAGGACTGCGAGGCGAAGGGGACCACCACACCCGCCACTGAAGTTCACCACATCCAGAGCCGAGCCAGGCGCCCCGACCTGGCGCTCGACCCGGACAACCTGAAACCGCTTTGCCGGTCTTGCCACTCAAAGAGGACGGCGAGGGGAGAGTGATAGAAGGGGGAGGGGTGTCCTTCGAATTCCCAGACGCCAAACCCTGCACACGTCACCACCGAACCCTGCGTTTATTCATCACTTTTTTGGGCAACAAGGTGATGGATGCGTTTCAGGACTGTCCTCGACCTGGTCGCCCGTTCTGTGGTATCTTTCCGAACAGCGGGTTGTTCTGGTTGAGTCGCGATCGACCAGAGCCGAAGTGAGTCGGACGGCAAGGCGGACACCCTACCTCTGCCGCGCCGTCCGGCTCAACCCGTTCACCTGGTAGGGAACAACATGATGCCGCCATCAGCCCCCTGCGTAGCGTGCGGACAGCCCGTCTATGCACTCGCGAGCGTGTGCCCACATTGCGGAAGTGTCCCCTTTTCCAGCGCTCCGGCGATCGAAATGGGAAGCCTGGAAGCGTACCGGCTCATGCTCTGGCACCGGCGGCCAGACCTTCGACCGAACGCGACGACGCAGCCATCGAGCGGGGGGAGCGAAGGGGATGCCGCGAAGGGTCGAGGGTCGCGAAAGCGCGGACGACCGAAAGGGTCGAGGTCGAAACCGCCGGGACCGGACGGCAAGAAAGAAGCGGAAGTCTGGGCTCTGTACGAAAAACGCCGCGACCGGGACGACGACGGCGAATCGAAGCTCTATCACGGCATCGCCGCCGACCTGAAACCCACATTCCCAACGATAACGGCGAAACAGGCAGAGGACATCGTCCGCCGAATTAAAAGGCGACAGAAAACTTCGACCGCGTGACAGAAAATGCCTGTCAAGTGATCCCGTTTTCTGTCACGCGACTTTTGACCCGCTGGCACCTTCGGCGGTTTACTGGCGACCCCAGACATTGACGCTTCAACCCGCGTGACAAAAAATCCTCGCGAGGTCGAGGCGTCACGATCGGCCTGATGATTCTCTCGGAAGCGGCAGTCATTGTGACCTGCCGTTCCGGGAGATTCGATTATGACTGCAATTGAAGCGGCATCCCCTTCGTCGCTTTCGACTCGTCGCCTCATCGACGCCGACCAGGTCGCCGCGAAGCTGGGAATGAGCAAGCGGCAGGTTTTCCGCGCCGCTGATGCCGGGACGATTCCCACCGGCGTCAAGCTCGGACGCCTTCGACGCTGGGATGAGGTCGACCTCGACCGGTTCATCCTCGACGGTTGCCGACCGGCAGGGAGGCGCCGCTATGGCTAACCTGCCGCCTTCAAACCCCTCGCCGACCGACCCCTCGCCGGGTCGGTCCAAAGACGGCGCCGTCGAACGCGAGAAGGGACACCGGAAGCACCGGCGCCCGAAGTGTGCGGCTCACCTCGCGACCGCCAAGCATGCCGTTCTCGACCGGTTGCTCGCCGTCGGGACCGTGTCGGCGCCGGACCTCGACGATGCTTTGCCGCCGGGTCCAAGTGGCAACAAAACGTATGTCGGAACGGCGATCCTCGACCTTCGCCGCGCCGGGATGATCGTTCCGACCGGTCCGCCGATCGCGACGACGCGAGGCGGACGACATACCAATTATCTGTTTTGCTGGCGTTTATGCGTCGACGCCGACACTGTCCGACGCTATCTCGCCGCTCATCCGATTCCAGATCCCGACCCCGAAGACGAATCCTGAAACCGGCGACGCCTTCCGGGTCGTGACCCCCGGAAGGCGCCTTGATTCATTCCGGCTCGACGATTGTGAGACACGAACATGGCCAATCAACGTCCGCGCCTCGACGACATTCTATCCGGCGGCAGCGGGTTTGACGACCTCTGGAACACGACGGACGCCGCTGGCGAATTCCAGCCGATCCCGTCCGGCGTCTATCGGTGTCTCGTCGCCGATGGAAAGCTCAGCGAGGCGAAGACCGGGACGCCGTCATTCAAGGTCACCTTCGAAGTCCTCGACGGCGACCATGCCGGACGGAAGGTCTTCCATGACCTCTGGTTGACCCCGAAGGCGTTGCCGACCTCGAAGCGCGACCTCGCGAAGCTGGGGATTCGCAACCCTGCCGACATGAGGCGTCCCTTGCCTTCGGGCCTGGTCGCCGAAGTGAAGGTCGCGCTCCGAAGCGAGGACGACGGGTCGACCTTCAATCGCGTCGTGGCGTTCAAGGTTCTCGACGAGGCGCCGACCGTCGACCCGTTGGCACCGGATGAGGACGACCTCGACCCCGACGAGGACGACGAGGACTTCGGTTCTCATGAGGATGTCCGACGCTTCGCCGAACGGGTCGCGACGGCGAGGGGGGAACTGTTCAACCCCGATGCCGTCAAGGTCCGCGCCGTCGAGGCGGACGCCGTCGACGACGACGGTTTCGACTGGCAAGCAGGGGAACAACGCGGGGCGAAGGGGATGCCGCGCGACGCCGTTGACCCTGATGATGACCGGAGGTCGCGATACCGATGACCGACGCGCCGCTCGCCTTCCGCATGGTGGGCGGCGCGGACAACCCTCGACGCCTTGTCGACGCTCGCAAGGCATGGTCCCTGTATGCTGCCGCCGATTCGAGGGTTCAACCGTCGCTGCCTGCCTTCCTGAGTGCCTTCACCTTCCCGAAGGCGTTCAAGCAACATCTCGACGCCACCGGCTCGACGGCAGGCTATGCCGGGTCGGTCGGCGCCCCCTTCGTTCACTTCGACCTCGACCGGGATGACCTCGACGACGCCGTCCGGGACGCTCGGAAGCTCGCCGCCTTCCTGGTCGATCGGCTCGACCTCGACGCCGATGACCTGGTCATCAGCTATTCCGGGTCGAAAGGGTTCCATGTCTCAATCCCGATGCCGCCGATGGAAGCGGCAGAGGACAATCACACCGTCGCGAAGGCGTTCGCCTGCCGCCTCGCCGACGAGGTCGGAATCGACATCGACCAGGGAGTCTACGACCGGGTCCGACCCTTCCGCGCCCCGAATTCGAGGCACCGGAAGACGGGATTGTTCAAGGTCCGCCTCGACCTCGACGACCTGCTCTATCTCGACGCCGACAAGGTCCGACGCCGCGCCGTCGAGCCGATTCCCTTCGACCTGCCGTCATCCCCTTCGCCGCTCTCGCGATTGGCGGACGACTGGCGAACGGTCGCCGGTGAGGTCCGGCGGCAGAGTCGGCAGCGGGTCGAGGTCCGGCGGCAGGTCGGCAGCAACACCGGCGGCAGGATCACGCCGTCAACCCGCGACCTCATGCTCGACCCGGTCGCCGTCGAGGTCGGTTCAAGGCATGCTCGCCTTTTCAGCGCTGCCGCAAACCTCGCCGAATTCGGCACCGTCGAAGACCTCATCGTCGCCTTGCTCACCGGTCCGGGACTCGATACGGGCCTGCCGCCTCGCGAGGTCATCCGGCAGATTCAATGCGGCATCGAACACGCTCGACGGCAGAGCGAAGGGGACGCCGCATGAGAACCTTCGTCACTGCCGAAGGGTTGTTCGGCGATTGGCTCGACGACCTGCACAGCACCGAACCGCCGCTCACCTGGTCGTCCGGCGACGAATGCTTCGACCATGTCGAACTCGCGCCGGGTCGGATTGTCCTCGTCGGCGGGGGACCGGGCGCCGGGAAGACTGCCGCGATCCTGCAATGGGTCTTCGGCATGCTCGAAACCAATCCCGACCTTCGCGTCCTCGTCGCCAACGTCGAGATGTCGCCGATGACCCTGATGACCCGGCAGCTATCCCGATTGTCCGGGATCCCGCTCACCGCGATTCGGAAACGGCAGGTTGACCCTGCCGACCGCCGCAAGCTCGACGAGGCGGCAAGCCGGATTGGCGCCGCTGGGGACCGCCTCGCCTTCGGGTCCGACCCTCACCGGCTCGACGCCATCGCGACCGCCGCAAGCGACCATGGCGCCGACCTGGTCGTCCTCGATTATCTTCAACGGATCGCGCCGGCGAGCAAGGCGGACGGCATGCGGGACCGAATCAACGCCCTGATGTCCGAGATGAGGCGCCTTGCCAATGTCGGCGGAATCGCGATCCTCGCCGCTGCCGCGCTGGCGAGAGGCGGACAGGCGAAATATGAGGGGAAAGGCATGGGTTTAGGATCGTTCCGCGAATCGTCTGAACTCGAATACGGTGCCGATGACGCCTTGCTGCTCTATCCCAGCGAGGACGACGACCCGTCGAGCCTTGTCCGGTCGATGACCTTGCACCATGCCAAGTGTCGGGACGGCGAGCAACGCGACGTTTCCCTCGAATTCCATCGGCGGACCCAACGGTTCAAGCTCAATCCCTGGTCACCTTCGACCGATTGGACGATGACCGTAGCGTCGAACGGCAAGGGGAAGAAACGATGAGCCGTCCGAACCGATCCGACGCCAACAAACGCCGCTGGTTCTGGCGCCAATGGATGAGCCTGTTGCATGGCCTCGCCGATGTCGACATGAGGGACTTGAACCGCTCCGAAATGGTCGTCTACCTCGCCTTGCTGCGCGATACCAAGCCGGACGGGACGGCGCGGGCCGGATTGTCCGACCTCGCGACGCGAGGGGGGATGAGCCGATCCTCGACGATTCGAGCCGTTCAATCCCTCGTCGACCAGGGGAAAATCACGATCGTTAAACCCGGCGTCCCTGGCAAGGCGACCCTGTATACCTTGCTGCCGCTCGACGCCTTCCGTAAGCTCAATCCGGTCGCCGCCCGATGGATTGACGGCGAGGAATGAGGGAGAGAAAAGGGTGTCACTGGTGAAACCTTTTGGGTATCACTGGTGACAAAAAGTGTGGTCGCTGGTGCCACCTATCCTATATTCGGACTTCGTCCGTAATATGATGCGGACGCCGTACCACCGTACGACGCCGCATTTTATTGGGTTTTACTCGGCAGCGGGGCAGCGACACGAGTGTAGGACAACCCGGCATCCCCTTCGCCTCGCGACGCAAGGGGACGACCGGCGGCAAGGGTAGGGAGATGAGCCGATGGGAAGGGTCTTCCGCAAGGTCGTCAATCGACCGGTTCCGACGAACGCCGTAATCGTCGAGGACAGCAAGGGACAACGGCAGGCGAAGTGGACGCCTCGCGGCGCACGGCGACCGATGACGGCAGAGGTCGTGACCCTCGACGACGGACGCGAGGTCGTCCGGCAGGAAACCGGCGTCTACCTCTGCCGCTATCGCGACGCCGACGGACGGGTCCGAGAGGAATCGACCGGATGCCGGGACAAGGCGGCAGCGGAGCAACGCCTCGCCGACCTGGAACGGCAAGTCGACCGGGTCCGCGCCGGTGTCATCTCCCCTGCCGAAGCTGCCGCCGTCGAGCGGTCCGCCGGTGCCATCGGCGACCAGATCGACGCCTACCTCGCGACCCTCACCGGCTCGAAATCGCACCGGGACAACACCGGGCGCTACCTTCGACGCCTCGCCGCCGATCTACGATGGTTCCGCCTCGCCGACATGAGGCGCGATGACCTTGAACGCTGGCTTGCCGACCAGAGCCGACCCGGCGAGGACGGACGACCGACGAGGTCCGCCCGATCCCGCGACGCCTTCCGGGTCGCCGCTGCCGCCTTCGCCTCATGGTGTGTCCGGGTCGGTCGCCTGCCGTCGAACCCTTTCGCCGCCTTGCCGAAGGCGAATCTCGACGCCGACCGACGCCGTCCTCGACGGGCCTTGACTCCGGACGAATTGCGACGCCTCGTCGATGCCGCTCAGAACGCGCCAGAACGCCCTGAGACAACGCGAGGCGAAGGGGATGACAAATCCACCCGCCGACCGGCGCAACGCCTCACAGGGAGCGACAGAGCCGGCCTGTATGCCTTACTCGCCGGGACCGGACTCCGAATCAACGAGGTCCGTCTTCTGACGGTCGCCGACTGCCGCCTCGACGCCTCGACGCCTCACCTTCGGTTGTCGGCGGCAATCACGAAGAACGGCAAGTCGGACACCCTGCCGTTGCGTGCCGACCTGGTCCCCTTGCTTCGACCTCGCGTCGAGGGACGCCGACCGACCGACCCGGTCTTCGATGTCCCTGCCGACCTCATCAAACGCTTCCATGCCGACTGCCGCCGCGCCAAGATCGACCGATACAACGGCGACGGCGACCAGGTCGACCTGCATAGCCTTCGCCTCACCTTCGGGTCTTACCTCGCTGCCGCCGGTGTCCCTCTGACGACCGCTCAGAAGCTCATGCGGCATTCCGACCCGAAGCTCACCGCCAACGTCTACACCGATCCGCGATTGCTCGACCTCGCCGGTGCCGTCGAGGCGATTCCGTCCGTCGCGCCTTCGGTTCCCCCCGTCGACCGGTCCGGTTCCCCTTCGGTTCCCCCTGCCGACGATTCCGGTCTTATCACTGGCGCAGTGATAAGGGCAGTGAAAACGTCGCCTGCTGCGCCTTCGGTTCCCCCTGCCGCCGGTTCTGGTTCCCCTTCGGTTCCCCTCTCGGTTCCCCTCACTGACGACATCTCAGGTCATTCCGTGGCACCTTCCGACACGAAGCGCCGCAAGCCGAAGGCGTCGTAAGTCCTTTGTGCGCATGAAAAAACCCGCCATTTCAGCGGGTTTCTTGGAAGCTGGGGAACTAGGATTCGAACCTAGACTACTTGATCCAGAGTCAAGCGTGCTACCGTTACACCATTCCCCAATAGAGAAATCTGGAAATGCGAAAAAAGTGAAGAAAAAAGAACGAAAATGATTGGGTCGTGGGTTGCGCAGGGTGTGAGAGATATTAAATCAGCAAGATGCCGATGTTTCAAGTCCGATTGATGAGGCGAGTGTTCAAATCGTGCGAAACCAGAGTGACAGGAGGAACAAGTGAATCGAATCGACGAGGGTTGGGATCGCGTTGAGTAAGGTTTATTGAGTGTTTGACAACGCGTGAAGCCAGATTGAGACGGCCTGTGCTCCGGGGTCAGGATGACCGAGGACACGGGAGCCGAGGTAGCTCGATCGGCCTTGGCGAGGCATCATCTGGGTCGTGGATTGCACACCGAGATCGGCGGAGGATACGGCGGCACGAAGGGCCTGGATTGGGGTGGCTCCTGCGTTTAGTGTCTGATCGAGGCTCTTTGACGCGGGAATCAGCGCATCGAGCATCGTCCGATCTCCAGCTTGGGCACCCCCGATCTCGGCAATCGCGTCGATCGCGGAACGAAGGGCGAACGCCCAGGTTTGGGCGTCGGTTCCGGTCGTAGAACGAAAGCAGGTTGAGGCTCGGTAAAGCCCCGCGGCATAAAGAGGACCAGTTGTTCCACCGACGGATTTCTGAATCGTCGCGGCCAAGGCTCGAAGTGTCGCGGCTGGGTCGTCAGTGGGGAGCGAAGGAAGGAGTTCCCGAATGGCCCGGGCACCCCGAGCCAGACTGATTCCCAGGTCACCATCGCCTGACACCCGATCCGAATCAGTTAGCAAAGGTTCCGCGTCAAGCAAGGCATCGACGATCCGATGAAGAGCATGACCCAATCCGCGCTCTTGTTTCGTGAGTGAAGACGCTTCGGAAGGTAGGATTTCAGCCAGCCTGCCTGATGATTCAGCAATCGAACTTGGAGCCGAACGGGATCGATCAGAAGCATTGGGCCAGGCATGCGCTCGGGTCGGAGCATCAAGCCGTTTTTGTCGAAGCCGATCAAGACGCATCACCGAGAGTGAGACACCGACCATTTCAAGGGAAGTTAGAAACGTTCCCACGTAAACACGCTCAACTATGAATTCTTTTGCCTTGAGTTCCGACAGTGCTCGGCGGGCAACGAGGATCAATTCCATCGGAGGGGTCGCTCCGAGGTTGTTGACAAGCAAGGCAACCGACGCGCCAGTGGGGAGTTTCAAATCGCCGAGAATCTGGTCGAGCAAGCAATCAACAAGTTCATCGACGGGTTTGAGGGATTCACGACGAATCCCGGGTTCGCCGTGGATCCCGAGACCGATCTCGATCTCCTGTGGTCCGAGATCGAAGCCAGGTTTGCCTGAAACGGGAATAATCCCCGGAGAAAGGGCGACTCCCATGGTTCGAACCGATTCGGCAGCGTTTCGGGCTTCGGCTGCGACCTCGGCCAAGGACGCTCCTGCCTCGCTGGCGGCTCCGGCAACCTTGTGAACCAAAACCGTCCCGGCAAGTCCCCGTCGTCCTGCATGGTTCGTCGAAGACGACAAGGCGACGTCATCAGCCACAATCACCATCTCAACCGGAATCCCTTCGGACCTGGCCAGCTCAGCGGCGAATCCGAAATTTAGACGATCGCCGGTGTAATTCTTGACAATTAAGAGAACGCCGGCTGGACCGGCGACCGCCCGGATCGCTGCGATCACTTCATCCGTAGACGGTGACGTGAACACATCTCCCAGAACCGCTGCCGACAGCATTCCCCGTCCCACATAGCCCGCATGGGCAGGTTCATGACCGCTGCCTCCTCCAGAAATCAATGCAACCGTGTGTCGGGGCTGGTTTGCGTCGGCAAGGTCCGCGGTGAGGAGCACATTGTGTCCCTCCAGTCGGGTCAGCTCCGGATCAAGAAGCACCAGGCCTTCGAGCATCTCTGACACCACATTGTGCGGATTGTTTATCAATTTTTTCATGAGAGTCTTCAAAAGAAAATCCAGTTCATCGCCTTTACTACTGAGCCCACATCGAAAGGGATCAGGCTGACTCGGCGAAGAGAAGCGACTCGGCAGTTCCAGTTAACAGCCATCGTCGATCGTCGTCGTCGAGGAAGTCGAGCTGAGTTTGGATGAGATCAATGCTCGCTTGATACGAATGATCAACCACTTGGAATGGGCAATCACTCTCCCACATGCAGCGATGCGACCCATACGCATCAACAACACGGCGAATCATGGGTGCAAGGTCAGTATATGGCGGACCCATTGGGCTCAGCGCGTAAAAGGCTCCAATCTTGACGTAGGCATTCGGATTTCTGGCAAGATCGCACAGTGCTCGAAGATCGGGCTCTCGGAACTGACCATCGACTCCGATCCGAGCAAGATGATCGACGATGAACGGAGTCTCCGGGTACGTTCGGCATACCCGATCGACTTCCGGCAACGCATTGGGATCGATCAGAAAGCTAATTGCCTGTTTGCTCTTAGACGCATGGGAAAACATCGCATCATATCCGGGGTGATCGAGCCAGCGATCCATCGGAAGCTTGAGGAACTGCGGTTGAACACGAAACGCTCGAACCCCCTTTGTCGCCAGGTCAGCCATTTCAGCACCAGGATCACGCCCTTCAGGATCGATGATCGCTGTCCCGATAAAGCGATCAGGATAGGCCGCGATCATGTCAACCATGTACGAATTATCGAATCCGTAATAACTCATCTGGATCAGATTCACCCGTCCCACACCTGACGGTCGACAGGTTGAAAGCAGTTCCTCAGCCGTGAACGACGGGGGCAGCATCTCGCTTTGAGTGAATCCGGGAGCAAGGGGATATCGAACAAGATCAGGAGTCCAAATGTGAGAATGAGCATCGATGTAGGGTTCGGTCTCAAGTGATAGCGGACCCACCTGGCCTCGTGGTTTTCGTTGAGCATCCGATCGGGCGTTGGCCTGCTTCTGGAAAGCACTCTCTGCGCGATCTGATGCACCAGAAATCGCCAGGCCCGTAAGTCCCATCATCGCCCCTCTGAGTAGGAAACGTCGTGAGATTGAGGAGTCAGGGTGCGTTTCGGGGTTGCTCGATGTGTGCTGAAGCAGGTCGTCAGATTGGCGTCTCATCGCGTTTTCACCTCAGGTATCGGGTCGTCGAACGCAACTCGCTTGGTCGGATCGGAGGGCTATCGCAGCACCCCGACTCCCCGATGTCAAGGAGCAGCGACCATTTCCATCGAGCGATCAACCGCTTCATGACGTATCATCGGTCGAACGTGTCGAGTTGTTCGTCAATCCGAAAGGGTGGTCTTCTCCCTTTTCAATCACAAGACGGTCACTGTCCCATCCGAACACTCTCCAAGAATTGAGAAGCGACATGCGTCGAAGTCTTTCGATCGAACGAACAGATTCCGTCGAGGCGAAGGTCCGACTGCTTCACGAGGCCTATCAGAAGGGGCGGCTCGATTTGGTCTTGTCCCTGGCTGATTCCATTCGGGAAGGCATTCGATTTGATCGTCAGATCACGCTCGATCCATTCGAGCCTCATCTCGAGGCTGAAAACTTTGTGCCGGTTGCCGATCTCCCGAAACCCTGGGCCATTTGGGCAAGAGGATGGAGGTTGGTCCAGGCGCTCTCGATCTTCGAGACCATCGGACAGGCTCGCTCCGGTGAACCGGTTGAAATTCGCCTCCGGCTCCGAATCGATCAGGTGACCGATCCAAACCGAGAACTTCGTATTGCCCGAGTTGACCTCGAGCAGGGCACCCTCCATGAGCTCCCCTCGCAGGTGTCCAGCGTGACTCGCTCGGATCAAGAGTGGCGCTGCCGTCTAACATTTCTTGCGAAGGTTCCCCAGCACGACCAGGCGACATACCTCGTCTTTACAGACAATCCCAACGCCGAACGCCCCGAGTACATCACCGACCTAAACGTTGTAGGTGAAGGCTACGACCTGGAAATCAGCAACCACTTTTATGTTGCTCGACTGTCCGGACAGGTCGGGCAGCTGGAACGCCTCACCTCACGTCGAGAACACGGGCTAGAGCTCTATGCCGGCGGAAAAGGGCATGGTGAACCTCCAGGAATCGATTGGGCCCACGATTATGTTGATCATGAGTCCTTCCAGAAGCTCCGAGTGCGAAACTGGGCGGAATGTCCCGATTTCGAGGTTGAACGGGGTCCAATATTCGTTCGGCTTCGTCGGTGGGGATTTCCTCACAGTCCCGTGCATCCGCTGTTCACCCCAAGCCGGATACACATCGATCAGACCTACACATTCCATGCAGGATTACCCTATTTCTTCAAAGAAGGAACCATGGAGGCGATCAAGGATGTGCGGATCGAAGCCATGCGGGATGATGAGTGGGTTTTCTCCGGCTATTCATACACGAACCTGATCTGGTTCGATGGCTCGGGAAAGCTTCACGACGGCCCAGTCCCCCCCGAGGCCGCCAACAACCTCTGGGGGGTCGGGTTCTATCACAATCAAAGCCAGGATGCCTTTCTTGCCTTCTGGCTGGACCATCGGGTTGACGGGCACGATCGGATCGACCATTCCGGCTCACCCACCCTCTCCTATCCCGGGCACGGACAACTCTGGAGCCGATATCCGGCACAGCAGACCGTCCTGAACGCCGGAACGGTCTTCCACCAACGAAATGCCTATCACCTCTTCCCCTTCTCCGGAGAGGGCGACGCCGAAGCTCTGGAAGCGATGCGGCACCGGCTTCTGAATCCGATCGAGCCGATCGCCGATGAACTTCCCCGGTGTGCTCACCCCCTTGCAAGCGGTTCCCTCGCTCGCCAGGGAGAAACCGAGGAATACGGACTTCAGAAACAGAACATCTGGCACGCGCTCCACCAGGTCAAGGACGAGCAACTCTATACCGCCGAGGCTAGTATCGTCGACCTTGGTTACATTTACGATGTCCGGGTGCGGGCCGGAGTCGCTCTCGTGACCGTGACCATGCCCCATCGAGGGCGACCGGTCCACGACTTCCTTGTCTCACAAGGAGGTGGCCGTGTGAGTGAAGGAATTCGTGAACACGTCCTCAGAGTTGAGGGGATTGAGAATGTGGTCGTTGACCTGACCTGGAACCCTCCCTGGACCGTCGCTCGATTGTCCAACCAGGGACGAGCGGTCATGGGCCTGGACCCATCGTGATCAGCCACTGATGCCTGGGGTCCTGGGGAGGAGGGATGTTCTCCCTCCCCAGGACCTCTGTCTTTCCTGAGTATCGTCGCGGTTCCTGTCCCCCCCATCACGGATAGCTGTACGGCGCATCGAGCCCCATCGGGATCCCAATCATCCAGTACAACACCAGGAAGACAGTCCAAACCACGAGAAAAACCACCGAATACGGAAGCATCAACGACACCAAGGTGCCAATCCCCGTCCCTCTCACGTAGCGCTGGCAGTACACCACCACGAGAGGGAAATACGGCATTAACGGGGTAATGATGTTCGTGGTCGAATCCCCCACTCGGTAGGCGGCCTGGGTCAGTTCGGGAGAAATTCCCAGTTGCATCAGCATTGGGACGAAAATGGGCGAAAGTAATGCCCACTTCGCCGAGGCCGAACCGACCAGCAAGTTTACCGCTCCGGTCAACAGAATAATTCCGACAATTGTGACCTGTGGCGGCAGTCGCAAGGCCCGAAGTCCATCGGCCCCCTTCAATGCCATCAGGGCACCAATATTCGAATCATTGAATGCCTTGATAAACAAAGACGCAAAAAAGGCGAGGACAATGTAATATCCCATTGCCGACATCGACTTGCTCATTCCCTTGATGATGTCTCGGTGGTCCTTGACTGTTCCGGCAACGTAACCGTAGACAACGCCGGGAATCAAGAACAGCAGGAAGATCAATGGGACAATGGATTGCATCAAGCGCGCCTTCGCGTCGGTCAACCCGCCCTCGGGAGATCGCAAGGGTGAGTCGGCCGGAGCACTCAACACGCCGAGCACGATCAGACTGCCCACCATCGCCAACAGCGCGGCGACCAGGCCTCGCCATTCCCGAGTGCCGAGAGACGCCATCGGTTGAAGGTCTGACAGGTCACCATCGACCTTGGTCATTGCTAGTCGAGGTTCGATAATCCGATCCGTCAGATACCAGCCAAGCAGAATGATCAAGGCCGAAGACGCTGCCGTGAAATACCAGTTACAGAGTGGATTCACCAGGCGATCTGCGTCGATGACCTGCGCACCGGCCTGAGTCAATCCTTGCAGCAACGGATCGATCCCCGAGGGGATAAAGTTCGCGCTGAACCCACCCGAAACCCCCGCGAACGCCGCTGCGATTCCGGCCAACGGATGCCGTCCGGCGGCGTGAAAGATGACCCCACCAAGCGGGATCACCAGCACATATCCCGCGTCGGCCGCCGTGTGACTGACTATCGCCACCAGGATCAGCATGGGTGTGAGGAGAGATCGAGACGTGATCCCCAACAGGGCCTTCAAACCGGCGTTGATAAATCCGGTATGCTCAGCCACTCCCACTCCAAGCAAGGCCACCAGCACTACCCCCAGCGGGTGGAAGCCGACGAACGTGGCGACCATGTTCGCCAGAAAATTCGCCAGGCTCTCGCCGGTCAACTGGTTCTGGATTCGGATCGGCTCTTGTGTGACCGGATGGATCTCAGTGAACTCGATCGGAGAAAGCGCCGCCGACGCTCCCCAGACAATCACCATGAGGATGAGGAATAGAACCGCCGGATCGGGCAGCATGTTGCCCAGCCGTTCGATCAGATTCAGGGCGCGGTCGATCGCAGACTGTTTGCTCTCGGGATCGATCCCCGTGACTTGCGGGGGCGGGTCGGTCGCCTCGGGGGGCATCTGCGGCTGGTCGGAATCGTCGTTCATCAGTTGCGTTACTCACCGATCAGGCCAGATCGGATCGAGTCGGGCACACCGCCGAGCCTCCTTCGCCTCGACCCGAAACGATTCTGACATGGACGGCCCGCCACGCAAGGGGGAGCCTACCTGGATCTGGGCAGTTCGACGGACGTTGGCGGTCGTCTCTGAGAGTTCCGCAGCCGGCCGAACCCAACTCAGGCCACTGCATACCAAAGCGTTGCAAGCACGTGACAGGCCGAGCCTGCCATCACACACACATGCCATACCAGATGATGAAACTTCATCTTCTGAGCGGCATAAAATCCCACTCCGATCGTGTACGCCATCCCCCCCGCCACTAGCAATGCCAGACCTCGGGGATCCATTCGTTCGGTCACCGGTCCAACCACAAGTAAGATCAACCAGCCCATCACGAGGTAAAGTTTCGTTCCTTGGTAGGGGCGGATGGTGCCCGCCGCGATCGTTCGAAAGATGCCATAAATCGCCAGAGCCCAGACCGACACAAGCAGCAACCAGCCCCAGGTCCCTCTCAGAACGCCCAGTGCGAATGGAGTGTAAGTTCCTGCAATCAAAAGAAAAATCGCTGCTCGGTCGATCACCTCGATCAGCCGCTTTGTCTGACCTTCGGGTAAGGCATGATGGAGTGCCGACGAGAGATAAACGACGACCATCGTTGTCCCAAAGATCGCTGCCGCCAGAGCCGCGGTCCTTCCTCCGACCTCCAGGGCACCATCGACCAGCAAGGGAAACACCATGAGAGCCGCCACGAACCCGAGGCCGTGACTTACCGCATTGGCAAGTTCCTCGGCCTTTGTCCAGGGTCTCCACTCCTGATCGTTCTGATCAGTCATCCAGTTGACCCCAAGCATTCTCGGACGATCGGCTTCGGGGATTCTCGAGTGTTCCAGCTTCATCGGCTCGTTCCCCTTGATCGTTCAAAAATGATAGGACCCGATGCCGGCTCTCAATCGCTCATGTAAAATAGAAAAGCCTGAGCGATTACGCAGATCAGTTCGCCCCTCCGCCCTGTTCGCTCACACTACTGAGATCGGCTTCTGAGGATTTCTTCGATGAATCGGAATGGTGTTGTTCCCAAAGTCTCCTGCTGGAGGAGGCACTTGGCGGTCGGATTGGGCATTGTCGCCCTCGCCGTCTCTCCGGTCTGGGCCCAGGAAGTAAACCTCGACACTCAAGATCGAATCTCCGAGATTCAGGAACGAATCGAGGAACTCACCCGGCAACTCGAAGCGTTGAAGCAAGCGGAAGCCGAGCGGGCATTAGCCGAAGGAGAGGGACCTCGCGTCGATCCAGCCTGGATCGACAGTCTTCAATGGCGGGAGCTTGGTCCGGCGAACATGGGAGGGCGGATCGTCTCCCTCGCGGTGGTCGAAGACGATCCCAGCACGTTTTACGTTGCCACGGCCTCGGGAGGATTGCTCAAAACGACGAATAACGGCATTTCCTTCACTCACCTGTTCGAACGCGAGACCACCGTTTCGATCGGAGATGTGGCTGTCGCTCCGTCTGATCCGAACATCGTCTGGGTTGGAACAGGAGAGCAGAATCCGAGAAACTCCGTCTCCTACGGTGATGGCGTTTACAAGTCTACCGATGGTGGCAAAACCTGGACCAATATGGGGTTGAAGGAGTCGTTTCAGATTGGTCGAATCTTGATCCATCCTCACGATTCGAACGTTGTCTACGTTGGTGCACTTGGGCGTCTCTACGGACCGAACGAGGAACGTGGCCTCTATAAAACCACCGATGGGGGTGATACCTGGGAAAAGGTTCTACACCTGGACGAATCGACCGGCATCATTGACGCCGTCATGCATCCGACCAATCCTGACACGCTCCTTGTCGCGGCCTATGAGCGTCGTCGAGACGAATTCGATGTGGGCGACCCGGCCGTCAAATTCGGCGAGAAGGCCGGGATCTATAAAACGACTGATGGTGGTCGATCCTTCGCTCGAATCACCCAGGGACTGCCAACCTGCAAGCTCGGGCGGATTGGTCTGAACTACTTCCGCTCCAATCCGGACGTCGTGTTTGCGATCGTGGAATCCGAGCGCATTGGAGAAGGCCCCAAACTTCCAGAAGGCAAACAACCCGCGCTCATGGGGATTCAGGGTGAGGATTCCGAGATCGGTGCCGGTCTGACGGCGATCACTCCGGATGGTCCTGCTGCCAAGGCGGGCCTCGAATCTGGAGACGTCGTCACCGAGATCGACGGCACCAAAGTCGAGAAATACCAGGATCTGATTGACGTTCTCCGAACCAAGTTCGCGGGCGACACCGTCTCGGTCAAGGCCCGTCGGGGAGACGAAGAAAAGACCTTCGAACTGACCTTCGCGGCACGTCCCACTCAGGGCGATACAAGACGCCCCTTCGCCGCATCGCTGGGTGGTCAGCAGGAGAACAAGCAGGACGAGCAGGGCGATGAGGGCTTCGAGACTGGCGGCGTCTACAAATCGACCGACGGTGGTGAAACATGGACTCGGATTAACAGCCTGAATCCTCGCCCGATGTACTTCAGCAAGATCCGTGTCGATCCCACTGATGAGCAACGACTCTACGTCCTCGGCATCGCCTTGTACCGTTCCCAGGACGGCGGAAAAACCTTCACGGCCGATGGAGCCAGAGAAGCGCACGCCGACAACCACGCGTTGTGGATCGATCCCCGAGATGGTCGCCACATCATCCTTGGTACTGACGGTGGAACCTATGTCTCCTACGATCGCTGCGAGCAATGGGACCACCTGAACCATCTTGCCCTCGGGCAGTTCTACCACGTCGCAATCGACACCAGGCGGCTTTATTCCGCCTACGGCGGCCTTCAGGACAACGGCACCTGGGGAGGCCCCGTCGCGACTCGTAATGGTCAGGGGCCGACCAACGAAGATTGGATTCGCGTGGGTGGCGGAGACGGCTTTCAGTGTCGCGTGGATCCGGACGACCCTGACCTGATCTACTACACGAGCCAGTATGGCGCCCTTCAACGCGTGAATCTCCGCACTGGAGAGCGCGGGAGCATTCGCCCCCCTCGGCCCGAAGGGACACGATATCGATGGAACTGGAACACCCCATTCATCCTTTCGAGCCACAACCCCAAGGTTTACTACGCAGCAGGGAATTACGTGTTCAGATCGCTGGATCGCGGGAATGATCTTCGGATCATCTCTCCCGAAATCACCAGGACTGACCGCGGCAGCGCAACAGCTCTGGCCGAGTCTCCCGTCGATCGCGACGTCCTTTACGTTGGCACCGATGACGGGAAGCTGTGGGTCTCCCGTGATGGCGGGGTGGTGTGGACTGATGTAACCGAGGCGCTTGGCCTGCCCGGTCCAAGAGGGATGAGCACAGTCGAGCCCTCTCGATTCGAGGCCGGACGATGTTACGTCGCCATCGACGCCCACCGCAACGACGACGACAATCCCTATCTGTTCGTCACCGAGGACTACGGCGAGACCTGGGAATCGATCACCAGCAACCTCCCTCGCGGTTCGACGCGATGCCTCCGTGAGGACGTGAAAAACCCCGAATTACTCTACTGTGGAACTGAGTTTGCCCTCTGGTTCTCGATCAATCGCGGCCAGTCGTGGCAGCGGCTCAACAGTAACCTGCCCACCGTGGCGATCCACGAGATCGCCATTCATCCCACCGCCGGAGAGATTGTGGCAGCCACTCACGGAAGGAGTCTCTGGGTTCTTGACGTGACCCCAATCCGAGAGCTGACCGAAGAGGTTCGGGAGGCAAAGGCCCATCTCTATCGCCCGTTGCCTGCAGTCCGATGGAAGCGAGAGCCGATTCGGGGTGGGACCAATCGGAAGTTCTATGGTGAGAACCCTACGAACGGAGGGGTACTCTATTACTCCTTGACCAGGGAGGCCGAGCAGGTCTCCTTGAACGTGGTGGATGCTGCCGGTCAGACCCTTCAAACCCTGCGAACATCCCGCCAACCTGGCCTGCACCGGGTTGTCTGGGATCTGACTCGAAGGCCGGAAGGCCGGAGGGGACTCCCAGGCGGCCGAAGAATGCAAGGCATTCCCGTTCCTCCGGGCACTTATGGGATCATCCTGGAGGTGGATGGCGAGAGCTTCCGGCAGACGATTCGGGTCGAGCAAGACCCGGCCTTGCCGGTTTCGGAATCCATCGTGGCCGATGCCGACTGGCAACCCATCAATGAGGAGGAAGAACCGAAGGGAGCCCGCAAGGCTCCGGTTGACTTTGATTGATCCCCTGTTCGATCGGCCGATCCTCCCCAGGCAGTTCCGACCCCGGGCGCCTCGGGAATCGGCCGACTGGCGGGTAGCCGGTTGATTTCTCGGGACATTGGGGACCAAGATGGCGCTCGACTTCCCCCAGGGGGAGTCTGCACTCCACCCGCGTCGATCGCCACCCGAGACGTCGAACCAGAGAGGGGTCTTCACATGACGCAGACGATGCGCATCGCGTTGGCGGCCGTGGCCGCCGTGGCTTTCGTGGCCACTTCCGCAGACGCTCAGACGCTAACCGCCGGGATGGACCGCGGCACGCCCGACTTGAAGTCAGCTGGCGCCTTGACCTTCGGGCCTGAAGGGGTCTTGTTCGTTGGCGATTCGGCCGGTGCAGCCGTCTTTGCCATCGCTACCGGAGACACCGAATGTGCCTGCGAGGGATCGATCGAGGCGGCCAAGATCAACGAGCGAATCGCTGCCGAGCTCGGCACCGAGAGCCGAGAGATTCTCATCAACGACCTTGCCGTAAACCCTGCTTCTGGGAATGCGTTTCTGTCGGTTTCGCGAGGACGAGGACCAGAGGCCGAACCGGTGATTGTCCGTGTCGAGCCCTCGGGAGTGGTTGAAGTCCTCGACCTCTCGGACGTCCTCTTTGCCAAGACCACGCTGCCGAACCCTCCCGATCCGAACGCCGAGGAGCGCGGCCGAAGCCTCCGCAGCCAGTCGATCACTGACCTGGTTTTCGCCGACGGGCGATTGTTTGTCGCCGGTCTGTCAAACGAGGAGTTCTCCTCGCGGCTGATGGCCATTCCTGTCCCGTTCCAGGCCGATGCCGAGTCGGCGAGCCTGGAAATCTATCACGGTGCCCACGGCCGGTTCGAGACACGATCGCCGATCCGAACCTTCATCGCCACGCAACTTCAGGGTGAGCCGTACCTGATGGCCGCCTACACCTGCACCCCCCTGGTGAAGATTCCCATGGCCGAACTTCAGGCCGGTGCCCATGTAAAGGGGATCACCATCGCCGAGCTCGGCAACCGCAACACCCCACTCGACATGGTTGCCTACCAGAAGGATGGACGTGATTTGCTCCTGATCGCCAACTCAGCCCGAGGCGTCATGAAGCTCGATGCTGGGCCGGCCCTGTCGATCGAGGGAATCACCACCCGGATCGAGGACACTGCTGGACTCGACTACGAGACGCTCGGCCACCTCAATGGCGTCGTCCAACTCGATCGGCTTAACGATACCCACGCCCTGATTCTCGTCCAGGACGACAGCGGCGCCCAGGATCTTCAATCGATCGAGCTGCCCTGATTCCCCTTCGAATCGTGAGGTTTCGAGACCGAGGCTCGGGAGCAATCCCGAGCCTCGGCTGGTTGCGCGGAACTCGCTCGGCAACACTTCCTCTACCCTTGGCGCTTCATCGGTGAGGATCATCATGACCTGCTGGCTCTCCTTACTCGTCGCTGTGGTCAGACTCTCCGGGCCGATCGGAAGCGAAGGGCCGGCGATTCGCCTGGCTGAGGATGGGGCTTTCGAGGTGGTCGGGATCAGCCTCCCCTCAATGGAGCATCGTGAGGGGGTCCGTGTCGTGAGCCGCGTCTTCACCGTTGCTGTTCGTGGGGCTGAGGTTTCGATGCTCGGCCAGGTCCAGATCGATCCGGATCGGATCCGCTTCGTGCCTCGGTTCCCCATCCGACCAGGGACGACCTACCGGGCGACCTTTCGACCGGCCTTGCTCCCTGGTGGAGATCCCGATGCCAAGCCAATTCAGGCCGACATCACCCTGCCCGATCCGGACGCAGAGAACGAGCCGACCCGCATCGTCGCCGTGTATCCCTCCAGCGATCAACTGCCGGAGAACCTACTGCGCTTCTACGTCCAGTTCTCGGCTCCCATGAGTCGGGGAGACGCCTACCGTCACCTCCGGTTGACGGGGACTAACGGCGAGCCGGTCCCATCGCCCTTCCTGGAGCTGGATGAGGAACTCTGGGATCCGTCAGGCACTCGCCTGACCTTGCTGATTGATCCGGGTCGGATCAAGCAGGGGCTTGTTCCTCGGGAGGAGCTTGGGCCGGTCCTGGAAGCGGGGCGATGCTACACGCTCACGATTGCTTCGGAATGGCCGGATGCCACCGGTCGTTCCCTCGCCGAGCCGTTCCGAAAGACCTTCGATACCACGCCAGCCGATGAAGTCCCGCCCGATCCCTCAGACTGGCAAATCGATACACCGAAGGCAGGAACTAGGTCACCCCTGGTTGTGCGATTGCCCGAGCCGCTCGATCGTGCCCTGCTCGGTCGCTTGCTCTTTCTGACCGATCTGGAAGGGCGTCTAGTCCCAGGGCGGGTCGAGGCGGCCGATGCTGAAACCTGCTGGCGCTTCTCCCCTGAATCGTCCTGGCAATCCGGCCGCTACCTCTTGGTGGCGGACACCGACCTGGAAGACCTCGCCGGGAATGGCATCGGTCGCCCGTTCGAAGTCGATGTGTTTGATCGGATTGAGCCCCGAGTGGACGTTCGGACGGTGTCGGTTCCCTTCGAGGTCGCCCCTTGATCGGTCACGATCCGAGATCGAATTGCCCAGTGCTTGCCTCCAGATTGTCAAAGAGCTGTGGTCGATCAGAACGGTTGAGAACTTGATTCGCCAGAGGCTCGGATCAGGGCGTTCGTTTTGTGTTGGAGCGGTTCGCCACGATGGCAGACGACATCCGGTGCGCTCCCGAGATCATCAATGAGGTGGTCGAGAGAGTTGTTATAACCTTAATATTGAAAAGGGATTGTGGTCCGTGGTTCTGACTTTCTCTGGACCAGAAATGGGTTCGTCCCGTCACAAGTGCGTCGCCGAATCCCTCACCGTGAGGTCGGAGATTCGGAAGGAGGGATGAGCACGATGACGCGGAAGGATTGCGTCGGGTTGATCGGAGAGGGACGCCGTCCGGTGCGCCGGGCTCGGTGTGGCACCCGAATGTGGGCGAAACAGCACAACGTCTTGCTGGAAAACGGGTTGAAACGTCATCGTTCGGCCTGATGGGGCGTGTCCTGGGTTCGTTTCGTCAGTCGGTTCGAACGGATTGGCGCGAGACAAGAGCAATGGACACGTGGTTGGGCCGAGCGAGGAGTCGGAAGAGGCGAGGATCGGGGCTTACGAGTCGCCCAGGCGATGAATGTGCGCCTGAGTGCGCCATGCGGTGCGCTGTCGGAAGACGGTGAAGATGCCGGGGTTATTGTTGCGTAACTGCTTGGCGGAATGTCGGTTGAGGAGCGGAGGAACAGGAGCGTTGTGACGGTCAACGGGTTCGTTTTGTCGCAGACGTCGTAGGTGACTTGGTATTCGGGCAAGGGTCGGTAGGCCCATGAGGGGCCGCCCGAGGTCCGCCTGCTCAGATTCCAGGGCATTTGGAGTCCACTGGTTGGGACAGGAAGTCGTCCTTGTATGGGTTCGTTTTGTCGGGGCAGTTGTTCTTGAGCCTGCTCGATGAAAGGGTGAGAGATCAGGGAGGGGCTCTGATCCTGGTCAGCAACGGTGAAATTGGGTTTGTTTCGTCGCAGAGCGTTGTCGTGAGCTGAGCGGGGGATCGACGCACGTTGATCAAGGTTCGTCTGTGGAGGTGTCGGGAAGATCAGCAGTGGAATAGATCGTGGTCCGATCATCACGAAGGTCCCGTCAGGACGCGGAGGAATCATGAACGCTGGGCCATCGTGGCGGAGGGATGACGATGAGGAGCGAGATCAAGGCGTCATCAACATCATCATGCAAGGGACGTTCGAAATTCAGGTTTTCCTGGAAAAGGTCCGATATTCTTGCCTTCAACGATTCGATCCGGCGACGGACCTCAGTCACGCTCTGCAGGGTCGTGAAATCGAAATACCGGTGAAGACGGGCTCGTCAGTAAAGAACCCGTTGGCATCGCATCGGTTCCTTGGTTCGGCAGCACCGGGGCGAAGCGAAGGTCGAGGTGATTGGGATCGCGTGCGCGCAATCCTTGACCGGAGCCCCTCTGGGAGAGGCCCCGACGACGCTCCGATCGGTCAGATCGGAGCGCGGTCGGGGCCTGTGCGGATAGTTCCGGATGGGGAAAAGGGCGTGAGAGAGCGATCAGACGTAGATGCCCTGACCGTTGGTGCTAACCTCGACGCCGTGCTCGGCAAGGTAGCCAAGGCATCGGCGAGGGATCCGGCAATCCAAGGTAACGCGGTCACCATCGGAGTAAGAGCGATTGCGGATCAAGGCGTGCTGCGCGAGATAGGCGAGCACACGTCCGTCGCCGACAGTGGTTTCGATCCGGGCGTCGAGGGCGTTTTCATTGAGGGCTTCGCGGACGGCCTGTTCCAGGCGGTCGAGTCCGTCGCCCGAGGCGGCGCTGACGATGATCGATTCATCGTGATGGGCACGAAGCACATCGAGGAAGGAGCGATCGGGAACGCGATCGGCCTTGTTCAGCACGAGGATCGTGGGATGGTCAAGCAGGCCGATTTCCTCAAGCACGGCGTTGACCGCGGCGATCTGGGCCTCGGCCTCGGGGCTGGAGGCATCGACGACGTGCAGCAGGAGATCCGCCTGGCGGGCTTCTTCGAGCGTGGCCTTGAAGGAGGCGACAAGGGAGTGAGGCAGGTCTCGGATGAATCCGACGGTGTCGGAGAGCAAGACCTGACCGCCGCCGGAGAAGTTCCAACGACGGGTCCGGGTGTCGAGGGTCGCAAAGAGCTTGTCCTCGACCAGCACCCCCGCGCCGGTTAGGGCGTTCATCAGCGTGCTCTTGCCGGCGTTGGTGTAGCCGACAAGTGAGACCGTGGGCACTGCGTCTCGGGCGGCAACCTCTCGCTCTTTGCGAGCCTGGATCTTCGAAAGCTTGGCTTTGAGATCCTGGATGCGGCCTTCGACGAGCCGGCGGTCGGTTTCGAGCTGCTTTTCACCGGGACCACGGACACCGATCCCCCCCTTGTAGCGGGAGAGGTGAGTCCACATCCGCTTGAGGCGAGGCAGGGAATATTCGAGCTGAGCCAGCTCGACCTGCAAGCGCGACTCGTTGGTCCGGGCGTGGGTGGCGAAGATGTCGAGAATGACCTCGGTGCGGTCGATGACCTTCACCCCGAGGACTTTCTCCAAGTTGCGTCCCTGGGCGGGTCCGATGTCGTGGTCGATGACCACAAGATCGGCCTCCTGGGCCTCGCAAAGCTCTTTGAGTTCATCGACCTTGCCCGAACCGATGACGGTGGCAAGATCGACCTGCTGCCGCTTCTGGAGGAGGGAACCGACGACGACCAGGCCCGCCGTCTGAGCCAGACCTCGAATCTCGTCGAGCGGGTCCTCAGGGTTATACTGCCCGTCGGGCAGCAAGACGCCCACAAGGATGGCACGTTCGCGGAGATCCTTTCGATCGGTGCTCTTCAGTTCAGTCAAGGCGGCTTCAACCCTCGATGGGGAGTGGTGAGGAAAACGTGAGTCGGAACTGCCGATCTCACCGCGAGTGGAGGCAATACGCCTGCCTGTGAGGTGCAACCTCGCGCTGATTCTAGGTCGACGCGAGTCACGCCGTCAACGAGCCTGAGAGGCTCTGAAACAGATTGACACTGATCTCCTTCTCCAAGTTCGTCCGCAGAGGGAAGAATGTTCAGGAAAAACCCAACCTAGGGCGATGTGAGCAACGGCGGGAGATCTGGTCACGACAGGGCGATCACGTCGATTCTGGCGATCGTGATGCATGGGTTGAACAAACTCCGAAGACCCGGCGGGGTTGGACGATCCTGGCTGACCGATTGAACTCGCCAAGGGCCAGCAAGGAGCCATCGGGGGAGCAAATCGCGACCTCTCCCGCATCGATTTCTGAAGCAAGGTCGGTTGAGGATACCTCGATCGCCTGTCCACGCTCGATGGCGGCGGCCTGACCGGCATTCACGTAGATGTGCGGACGATCGGAGACGGCATCGAGGGGGGAACGCAGGCGACCGATAATCGAATCGAAGGAGAGAAACGCGGGGTCGGGGGGAGTCGCGTCGTCCACTCGGAACGGGCCGATCCGGGTTCGTCGGAGGGTGGTGATCAGGCCGCCGCAGCCGAGATCGTCGCCGACATCCCGGGCAATCGAGCGAATGTACGTTCCTGATCCACACTCGACCGCAATTTCGAGGAAGGGCCATTCGAAACGGATCAGGTTAAGCTGATCGATCCGCACAGGTCGGGGAACGAGTTCAACCGACTTGCCCTCCCGAGCGAGGTCGTATGCTCGCTTCCCCTTCACACGAAGGGCCGAGTAGACGGGAGGGAGCTGGTCAATGATGCCGACCTGCGCAGCGAGCGCATCCCGGATCTGGGACTCGGTCGGGACGGGGGGATTGGGAACGGGGGTGATGGTGCCGTCGGCGTCGAGGGTATCACTTGTGGCACCGAGACGAATGGTGGCGAGATAGGACTTGGGCTGGCGTTGCACCTGTTCGATCAACCGGGTTGCAGAACCGATCGCAACGACAAGTACCCCCGAGGCCAACGGGTCGAGCGTCCCAGCATGACCGACCTTTGGCCTGGGCTTGCGGAAGGCCCGAACGACCCGATTGACCACATCGCGCGAGGTCAGGCCAATCGGTTTGTCGAGGTTCAGAAAGCCAGAGAGTGGAGCAGCGGGGGGGGACACGGAGAACTCCAGGGCGGGGGATCAAGAAGGCGTCGAAGCCCCTCGGACAGGTCAGACCCTGCCCAGGAGAATCGAGTTTTGAACAGATATTTTCGTTTGTAAACTGTGATTTAGGGTTGAGTGACCTTGAGCGAGACAGGAAGGGTGATCGACGCGGGAGCGAGGCAAGAGCGATCGTCGCAGGCCTGATATCGGATCGAAAGGGTGAGGCCGAGCGGATCAGCCTTCTGAGATTCGGGAATCGAGAGACGAACGACAGAAGTCACGGTACCGGAGTAGACGGAGATGGGGGCATCCTGACCCGCAAGAGTGAGCGGTGCTCCGGGGGGGTAGGAGACGTCGAGCAACTCGGCCGGGGAGTCGTCCGGAAGCGTGATGAGGGTCGGGACGAGGTTGGGAGCACCGGCAGGATTGGCGTTGAGGTGATACTTCGTGTCGATGGAGAGGGTGACTCGAATTTCGAACGGCGTACCGGGACGGATCGGCTCCTGAGGGAGCGAGGCGCTGGCGGAGACCACCGCAGGGCGATTGGCTGCCGGGTTGGCGGGACCGTCGGGCAAGCGGAGGCGACCGGGGGTGAATGGGGCGTTGGCGGGTGGGGCGGGCGTCGCGTTTTCCAGGTCAAGCAACTGGTCGACAGCCAGAAGGAGCAGCGGAGCCGACGCGGGGGAGCGTCCCATCGACGGGGCGAAGGCGTCCAGGGCATCTCGGGCGGTGTCGCGGTAGAGCGGGTCGCCTGAGAGGCGATGAAGGGCGAGGAGGTCGAGAATCGCGACGGCGTTCGGGCCGGGGAGGGCGCCGTCGTACGGGTCCTTGACGCGAGCAACGAGGCTTTCGTGATCGTCAGCCGTGAAGTAGAACCCGCCGCGACGAGTATCGGCGAAGGCGGCGATCATTCGGTCGGCCAGGTCGCGGGCCTGGTCGAGCCGCTCGGGGGCATCGGTCGCGGCATGCAGGCGCAGGAGGCCGTGGATCAGAAAGGCGTAGTCTTCGAGATAGGCCGGTACGCGGCTGGAGCCGCCCCGGAAGGAGCGGAGGAGGTTACCGTCGGCGTCTCGGAGCGATTCGAGGAGGAAGTCGGCGGCGCGGTTGGCGATGGCGAGGTAACACGGTTCGTCAAGCACGCGGGCACCGTCAGCGAAGGCGGCGAGCATCAAGGCGTTCCAGGCGGTCAGGGCGGTGTCGTCGAGGAAGGGAGCCTCGCGCTGGTTGCGGGCGTCGAGCATCTTGGCTCGGAGCGGCGCGAGGGAATCCTCCACATGCTCGGGAGCGAGACCGAGGGCGACGGCGAGATCGCCGGGGGTATCGGGACGAAGGAGAACGAAGCGATCGTCCTCGAAGTTCGGGGCGAGGTTGAGGCCGTATGCGCGGGCAAACAGGTTATATGCAGAATCATCGTTGCCAAGAGCAGTTTTCACCTCTTCAGTTGTCCAGACATAGAAGGCACCTTCTTCTCCTTCGGTTTCCGCATCGAGGGACGAGGCGAAGCCACCTTGCGGAAGGGTCATGGCTTTGGCGACGAAGTCGAGGGTGGCACGGGCCTCGTCTGCCCAACGGGGATCGTCGGTCAGCTCGAAGGTATCGAGCAAGACGGAGGCGAGCTGAGCGTTGTCATAGAGCATTTTTTCGAAGTGGGGGACGGTCCAGGAGCGATCGGTGCTGTAGCGGTGGTAGCCTCCGGCGAGGTGGTCGCGGATGCCCCCTCGGCTGATCTGGTCGAGGGTTTTGAGGACCATCTCCTTCGGCTCGGGGAGGGAACCGGCGGGGGCTCGGCCGCGGCGGGCCTGGTCGAGGAGGAAGACGAGGTTCGTCGGCTCGGGGAACTTCGGGCGCTTCGGCTGCTGGGGATCGAAGCCGAAGCCGCCGTACTCGGGGTCGAAGCGTCGGGAAAGGGCATCGAGCCCCTGTTCGGGGAGTTCCCGGGAGAGGGGGACGTCCTCGATGGCCGGGCCGACGTCGGAGAGGCGTCGGACGTAGGCGGTGAGCTGGGTCGCGTCCTGCTCGACCTCGTCGCGGCGGTTTGTCCAGGCGTCGTGGATGGCGTCGAGGACCTGGGGAAAGCTAGGCAGGCCGTCGCGCGGTTGGGGGGGGAAATAGGTGCCGCCATAGAATGGGCGGCCGTCGGGTGTGAGGAACATGGAGAGGGGCCAGCCGCCGCTCCCCCTGGTGATGCCGAGCAAAGCAGTCATATAGATCTGATCGACGTCGGGGCGTTCCTCACGGTCGACCTTGATGCAGATGAAGTGCTCATTCATGAGCGCAGCGATGGCATCGTCCTCGAAGCATTCGCGTTCCATGACGTGGCACCAGTAGCAGGATCGGTAGCCGATGGAGAGGAAGATGGGTTTGTTCTGGGCTTTCGCGGCCTCGAACGCTTCAGGGGCCCACGGGAACCAGTGCACCGGGTTTTCGGCGTGCTGGAGGAGGTACGGGCTCGACTCGCCGGCAAGGCGGTTGGGGCCATCATTCGCCAGGAGGTGGGGGCCGGTTGCCGTCAGCAGCATGACAAAGGCTGGTAGGAGCATGAGGGGGTGGGCGGTACGACGTTGAATCGCAAGAGGGGTCGGCACGGAGAGGATGGACGGTCGCATGGTGGCCTCGCACGGTGAGATCGCATGGCGATGGCCCGGCCGTTGTCCGGGCGTCATCGAGAAAGGCCATTGTAATGGGATCGGCATGCGGATTGAGAGGGGAGATGCCGCTTCGCGCACGAAACGACGCGACGGTCAAGAAGACGGTCGCGTCGTTCAGAGAGATCCAGTCTGAATTACTGAGAGGCATTTGAGCCGGATCGGGCGATCTGTCCCTCGGCGATCCGGACGTGATTGTTGCTGCGGACGGCAGCGGTGTCTGGGATTCCTTCCCAGTAGACATGGACATCGAAGTTTGCGATGGCGGGTCCGGCTTTCTGAGCCTTCACGGTGACGATGAAGGTTCGATCGGCTCCGGGAGCGAGGCGGTCGATGGGGTCAAAGCCGTGGTGGTAGGGGTTTTCGTCGCTGGTCTTGGCGTTCGAGGGATCGGTCCGTTCGACGGTGATCCATTCGTTGGTGTAGAAGTCGACGAAAACGTTGGTGGCTTCCTTCGAGCCGATGTTTTTGATCCGAATTTCGAATTCGGTGGTATCGCCCGCGTCGATTACGGTGTCGCGACGGGTCACATCAACGATCTTGACATCGGGGATGCCCATGACCTCGGTGGTTTTCTGGGAGCGTTGGGTGTCTCGGGGATCGCGGAATCCTTCGCAATGGGCGGCGGCCTCGACGGTGTACAGGGCGATGCGGTCGAGCCGGATGGGGACGCGGAACTGGCGGGATTCTCCCTTGTCGAGCCGAGGAATGCGCCAGTAGATGCTGTGCAAGCGTTTGTCCGGGTCCTGGCGGTACTTGGCGTCTTTCGGGACGTCGGGGACACCGCTTTCCGGAGCGAAGAGGGCGACGGCCACATCGGAGGCAAAGCGGGTTCCCTGGTTGGTGATGGTCACAGTGTACTCGGCGACGGAGCCGACGGGACGACTTTCGGGACCGACGACATCGAGGACAAGCTCGGGGACCACGATGTTGACCGGCTTGGCACTGACAGGAGTGGCGGGGACGACGTCGGGGCTCAGGGCCTCGATCGTACAGTTCTGCATTCCTTTGCTGTCGGCGAGTACTGTGAGGACCACCGGGCCGAAGACCTCGCCGGGGGCGAGGTCGCCGATCATCTGTTCAAAGCGAGGGGCATCGGAAAGCTGACCGTTGTGGTCATAGCCTTTCAGGCCGCCTGTGAGGGTGGCGATCAGGTTGACCTGGCGAGCGGGCCCTGTTCCGTTGTTTCGTACCGTGATGCTGAAGTCGATTTCCGACCCCTTGACCTGATCGTCGTTCGGGCCGACCAGATCGATTTTTAGCCGAGGTTCCTGAACGGTGGTACGCGACTTGGCAGCCATGACCGACGTTACCCGGGGGACGAGGTCCATTGGGACCGCTTTCAAGGGCTTAACGGTGAGGTCGATGGAGCGCGTGTCGCTGGGGCCGAGGGATGACCACTTCCAGACGAGGATCCGGCCGTCGTCGACCTGCTCGTCGGGTTGAGGGGAGGATTCGAGGAATTCGAGCCCGTCGGGGAGCGGAAGGCGTACTTCGACATCAAAGGCGTCGTCTCGGCCATCATTCCGAAGGGTCATGACGGCCTTCATGGGCAGGTTGATGTTCGACGTTTGCGGCATGGCCACGTCGAGGTTCAGACCGATTTCGCGAGGGCCGATCGAAAGACGGTCGCCCAGACTTTGGGCCATCGCGCCGATGCCGTCTCGCGGGGCGGCGGACGTCTGGATCGAGGGGTCGGCCGGGGGTTCGGCTGAGGAAAACGCCGGAGGATTCACGGAGGCGCGACCGGGCAGGGACCCACTGGAGCGAGGGGTCGGATCGGGTTGAACCTCGATAGGCGATGGATTTTCGAAGATTGGTGTTTCGGCCGGAGCTGTCGACGGTTCCTGGCCCATCGGTGCGGACCCGACACGAAACGGGTCCTCGACCGGAGCTGCGGGATCGACTTTAGGATCGCCGGGCGTCTCGAAGATCGGAGAGCTGGAGAGGTCGGCAGGCTCAACGGGTTCCGGAGCGGGCATTGGCGAATCGAGGCCCGTGAGATCGGATTCCTGAGCCGAAGGTTCAGAAGCGGCGGACAACTGGCTGAATTCGATCCCCGAATCGGGCAACGGGTCCTCGGAAGCGAACACATCCCCACCCTCGGTCGAGTCGGGCACTGCGGAGCCCGACCCGGATTCGAATGCAGGGAGATTCTCGAATTGAGCCGTGGCGGGGACGAGGGGAGCAGCGAGACCCGGATCGTGCTCGACCTGCGGGATGTCTGAGGTGACTTCCGGGAACTCGTCAAGGCCGAAGGTCATCGCATCGGCCACCTCGGGAGGATTCGGCGGGCTGTCTGAGAGAGGGGCGCTGGGGGGATATTCGGCGACGGAGGGGGGAATCAGCTCGTCGGAACCGTCGCCCGGAGGGAGGTCGAGCGATCGGGGAGAGGCGACGTCGGGAGGCACGATGTCGGCGGATCCGGGGAGTTGCGGGAGGTTCGCTCTGGTGGTGTGGGAACCGGATTCGGCCACTCGGGGTGGAGTAACCTGTTCGGGAGTGGACGGGGCGTTTCGGGACATTGCGGCAGGACTCGCCACCCGAGGCGGTTCAAGCTGCGCATCGTCTCCCGTCGACGACGCTATTGGGGCCGTCGGCTGAGCGACCTGAGGCGGTTGCTGGGCGGCCTGTCCGGTGACGAAATGGACGCCAACGGTCAGCCCCAGCGAGATTACCGCGGCGATTGACATCCGCAGGGGCATGCCTACGCTCCCCATCCTTGGGAACCGTGCTCGAACGGCGGAATCACCGTTCTGTGAGCGGGTCGGCCACCACCGGGTCATGGTTTCGCCTCCCACTCCTTGGGAGTCGTCCCGATCCGAGGGCTCCGTCGATCGACGGACGGGCCGGGACCGATCGGTCCGTGAGGGTCCCGACGTCGGCTCGGTGGACCCGTCCGATCGGGTCCCACCCGTCACGGCGCGTGTTGCTCCGCGGGTCGGTTGATACCAGAAGCCTTTCGGTCGGGGAAGCCCAGTTTGGACGGAATGCCCCGTGGGTCTAATCGTCGCCGATCAACGGGGTACGAACGCCTCGATCGCTCTCGTGTTGACCCAACAGATTTCCCACTCGTTGCCAGGATCTTGGTGGGGACTCCCGGCTGATTGACGGTCATCGCGACACGAATCGTCGCTTCAAGTTGTTTTCAAAGCGAAAGTTATGTGAAGGCGGGTTGGCAAATTCCGGGTTGTGGCACGGGCGATGCGATAAGCCCGACGCTGTCGATCGGGCCACGATCGAGTTGCGATGGGAACGGGTCCACGCTGTCTCAAACGCGACTCGAACACCCCGGTCGGCAGGTGTTGGATTGATTCAAAACGAGGAGCCACGGAGCCCCGGACATCACCGATTCGGAACGGTTTGAGGCGAAGGGGCATCCCGTAAGGATCAACTCGCAGTTCACCCCGTGATTGAGGAATCTCCGATGCGTTTCAATCTGAATACCTTGAGTCTTTTCGGTGCTCTGGTGGCGGGTGGTATTGTCATGCTCGGCGCACCGAGTCCGGCCGCGGCTCAGTTCGGCCCGGGATTCGGCCACCGTCCGGGGTTCGGGATTGGCCCTGGCGGAAGCTTCGGTGGGATCAGCGTGAACGTGGGGGTCGGCCGAACCTCCCGAGTGGCATCGGGATGCCACTTCGGGTGCAAGTCGGCCTGCAGGCATGTGCCGGTGCCTCCCATCTGCCCGCCGCCCCTGCCGCCGGTTTGCGGTGTTCCCGGATATGGCCCGGGCTACGGGTACGGCGGTTCGTTTTACCGGGAGTTCCGTTCCGGTTACGGTCTGCCTGGCCAGGTTGGATTCCCGGGTCGGGGCGGGCCGGGGTACGGACGGTTCCCCGGCTTTGGGGGGTATCCCGGATTCGGTTGGTAAGCGACGGCCACCACCACGCACCGATAGTATCGAGTCATGAAGGTTCGAGTCATGTCTTGAGGCCGTGGTGATGACAGGAAATCGGTCTGGGGCAAGGAGGCCTCAGACCGACGAGAGGTGAGGTCGGTGATCCCGATAGTTGAACTGTCGTCAAATCAGAGGGGAACACGGTGGCGAGCTTCCGCGTTCAACATCGTTCGGTCTGTTCAAGGACGATCCGCTTTGTTGCTCGATCCGTGGGACTCGAAGCGGCGGATATCGGGGTGCATGGTGTAAAGAACCCAGCCGTCCGGTTCTTCAACGAAGACTCCACTGGAGCGATTGTTTGCGATGATTGGGTTGCCGGAGAACTTTTCCCAGTGAATCAGATCGGTCGATCGTGCCAGACAGGTTGTCCAGTCACGCCAGGGACGATGGGCGTTGGCGTGGTAGATGCCGTAATAGACGCCGTCGTGCTCGATGATCTGGTTCAAGGCCACGGCGGTTTGATCGTAGGGCTCTGGCCCGAGGGCGATGACCGGTTCGTCTTGCACGTTCGTCCAGACGCGGAGGTCGGTTGAGGTGGCAAGCCAGACCCCTCGATCTCCTCGTTCGTAAAACAAGTGCCAGACCCCATCCTTGACCAGGACCGTGGGTGTGCCGTAAGGGCCCGGTGGAATGGGTTGGCCATTGGTCAGGTGAACGTCGAGAGGCCCCTGACGTTCCCAAACGATCCCGTCGGAGGAGGTCAGGAGGTGGGCGACGTCGTCTTTTCCCTCGGCAAACATGTAGTAGAGATCGCCCTGCCGAAGCACACACATGTCCTCGACCCAGTGATCGGTGTAGAGCGGGTTCCTTGGGTCTCGGGTCCAAACGATGCCATCGGGCGAGGTGGCGTGACCGAGGTACCGCGTGGGGGATTGATCTTCGTTGTATCCGGTGTACCAGAGCCGATACGATCCGTCCGGCTCACGGCAGATCCAACCCCGTTCCCGGATCTTGGAGTCCCAGGCGGTTCCTCCCGTGCCTTCGAACAGTGGATTCTGCTCGACTGGCTCCCAATGAACGAGCCATTCCGGAAATGGTTGTCGACTCTGCGTCTCCTGAGCGGAGGTGCTGCCAAGGCTCAGCAAGAGGACCAGTATTCCCCATCGAATCACGCGACTCATTCGTCTTCGCTCCCGATGACTCGTGCAACCGGCCATCGTGGCCATCCCGTGGCGATGGACCGTTTCCATCTCCACTGATCAATCGAATGATCGCCACCCTACTCCCCCTGCCCTCCTGGTGGCAACCACGACTTGCGACTCGGGATAAGTGCTTCCGGGGAGGCTCGTTTTCGATGCTCTCTTCAATCGCACATCGGAAAGTGTGGCAAGACGCGTTCCGTTGGAGAGCCGATTGCCGAGGCGCGTCTGGAGTGGCATCGAGGAGCGCTTGAGTGGCCAGCTTCGAGGCTTAGGCAATGAGGCGATCGATGACGTTCCCGGCGACATCGGTGAGGCGGAAGTCTCGGCCCTGATAGCGGTAGGTCAGTTGGGTGTGATCGAAACCGAAGAGCTTCAGAATTGTAGCGTGGTAGTCGTGAACATGGATTGGATCTTCCACGACGTTCCAGCCGATCGGGTCGGTCTTGCCAATGACCTGACCGCTCTTGATCCCGCCACCGGCAAGGAACTGGGAGAAGGCGAAAGGATGATGATCTCTGCCGGTCACCTTTGCAAATCCGGGGCGATTTTCCCCGAGCGGAGTGCGGCCGAACTCGGAGCACCAGAGGATCAGCGTCGAGTCGAGCAAACCTCGGCGTTTCAGGTCGGTAATCAAGGCCGCAACCGGCTGATCGGCCATTCCGCAGTTGAAGGCGAGCTCGGCGTCGAGGTTGCTATGATGGTCCCACGAGGCATGGTAGATGTTCACGAAGCGAACGCCACGTTCGACCAAACGACGCGCGAGTAGGCAGTTGGTGGCGAACTGGTTGTAGACACCGGACCCACTGCCCCGGCCGCCACCCTCAGGGTCTTCGCGACCGACGCCGTAGAGTTCGAGTGTTTCGTCCGACTCTCCAGAGAGATCGATCAATTCCGGCGCGGAGGCCTGCATCCGAAAGGCCAGCTCGTAGGAGGCGATCCGGCTATTGATCTCCGGGTCCCGGACCGCGTCGAATCGTCGGGCATTCAAGGCAGAAATGGCGTTGATCGAATCACGTTGGAGCGATTGGGAAAGACCGGGGGGATTGCTCAGGTGGAGGACCGGGTCACCTTGACCTCGGAAAAGCACCCCGGAATAGGTTGAAGGAAGGAAACCGCTCGACCAATTCGAGGTTCCCCCGCTGGTTCCCCGACCGGTGGTCAGCACGACGTATCCCGGCAGATCCTGGGACTCGCTCCCGAGACCATAGGTGAGCCAAGATCCGACACTCGGACGGCCGAACATCGCCGATCCGGTGTTCATCATCAACTGCCCAGGATGATGATTAAACTGATCGGTATGCATGGAACGGATCAGGGCCAGGTCATCGGCACACTGCCCCAGGTGGGGCAGTAAGTCCGAGAGTTCCATGCCGCATTCTCCCCTCGGGCGGAAGGTTCGAGGGGATCCCATGACCGTTGCCGACTCTTTTTGTATGAACGCGAAGCGCACATTCTCGGTAAATGACTCGGGCAGCGGCTGGCCGTTGAGTCTGTTCAACTCGGGCTTCGGGTCAAACAGATCCATCTGGCTTGGTCCGCCCTCCAGATAAATACAGATGCACGCCTTTGCGCGGGGCTCGAAGTGAGGGGGGCGAGGAGCAAGTGGATCATCCCGGCGATCGGACGTTTCTCGATCCGCCGGAGGAGCGGCGAGCAATCCCTGTTCGCCGAGGATCGATGCCAGTGCGGCCAGGCCGATTCCACTCGCCGAGCCGGTGAGGAAGTCGCGTCGGGATCGATGGATGGCGTCGAGGATCGGATGCATCGCTGGCTCCGGGTTTGATCGAATCGGCGAATCGAAGGGGCTGCCGAACCCGATTCGATCACTCCCTGGTCATGAATTCGTCAAGATTCAAGAGCACCCGAGCGGTGGCAGTCAAGGCGGCGACCTGTTCACGATCCAGGTCGTCGGGAACCGAAGTGGTGCCGAGCAGCATCGAGACGGCCTCCGAATCGTGATGAAAGGTCGAGAGAAACTCCTGATGAAGTGTTTCGAGAATCGCTCGTTCGTCTGGGAACGGTGACCGGCCGAGCACCAGGCGGAAGGCCGAGGTGACCAGGTCGCCGTCGGACTCCCGCGCAACCCTGATTGCCAATGCCCGGGCACACTCGACGAAGACGGCGTCATTGAGCAATGTCAGGGCCTGAAGCGGTGTGTTCGACGTTTCGCGACCCACGGCGCAGACGTTGGCATCGGGAGCATCGAAGGTGGTGAGCATCGGATACGGGCTGGTCCGTCGGAAAAAGGTGTAAAGCCCTCTCCGGTAGCGATCTTCTCCGGTGCTCTCTTGCCATCGGGCGCTCCGGGCGTAGGTTAGGTCTGAGATTCCAGAGGGTTGAGGTGGGAAGACACTTGGCCCGCCGACCTTTGTGCTCAGGAGTCCCGCAGCGGCGAGCGAGGCATCGCGGATGATCTCGGCTTCCAGACGGACCCGGTTCTGGCGGGCGAGCCAGACGTTCTGAGGGTCACGATCGTCGAGCTCGGGTCGAGCGGAGGATGCCTGTCGATAGGTTGAGGAAAGGACGATGGTCCGGATCAGGGCCTTCTGACTCCAGCCGAGGCGCTGAAACTCAGAGGCAAGCCAGTCGAGCAACTCCGGGTGGCTTGGCGGTTCGCCTTGCGTGCCGAAGTCGTCCATCGTCGGCACGAGGGCCCGACCAAAGAGGTGAAACCAGATTCGGTTGACCGTGACCCGGGCGGTCAAGGGGTTCTCAGGATCGACGAGCCAGCGAGCGAGATCACGCCGATCGGGAACCGCTCCTTCGGGAGCCAATGGCGGCAGGACCTCGAAGGTGTTGGGATCGACGGTTTCACCGGGTCTGAGGAAATCGCCTCGAATGAGGATATGCGTCGGGCGACGGGACTCGGGAGGCTGTTCGCGGAAGGTTCGGACGTGGGGGTCGGGGGCATTGGGCGTGGCGTTGGGCTTTTCCGCCGTCGATTCGTCGGGGGACGGGTCCGAAGGCGTTTCGAGCGGTAGATTGTCCTCGTCGCTCGCATTGAAAAAGGCAAAAAGCTGATAATATTCGCGCTGAGTGATCGGATCGTACTTGTGGGTATGGCACTGGGCACAGCCGACCGTCAAGCCGAGCCAGACGGTGCCGGTTGTATTGACGCGATCGACCACGGCGGCGACCCGGAATTCCTCCTTGTCAACACCCCCTTCGGTATTGGTCAAGGTGTTCCGATGGAATCCCGCGGCCGTGCGTTGCTCCAAAGAGGCGTCCGGAATGAGGTCGCCAGCCAATTGCTCCATCGTGAACTGGTCGAAGGGGAGATCGGAGTTGACGGAGTTGATGACCCAATCGCGGAATCGGTAGGCCTCGGGTCGAGGGTTATCCTTTTCGTAACCGTCGCTGTCGGCATAACGTGCGAGATCGAGCCAGTGGCGTCCCCAGCGCTCACCGTAGTGGGGACTTCCAAGGAGGCGATCGACCAAGGCTTCTACGGCATTCGGTGCCGGATCCTCGACGAATGCGGCGACCTCGTCGGGAGTCGGAGGAATCCCTGTCAAATCGAGTGAAAGGCGTCGAATCAAGGTCACACGATCCGCCTCGGGCGAGGGAGTCACACCTTCGCGATCCAGGCGATCGAGGATGAACGCATCGATTGGAGTACGGACCCAGGACTCGCCCGACACCGAGGGAGGCTCGGCGTCTTGGATTGTTTGGAATGCCCAGTGGTTGCTGGTGCGACGGAGCGTTGGAGTCGTCGAATCGGTTGGCTTTCCCTGGGTACCCTGGTCGATCCAGGCTCGGAGCAAACCGATCTCGAGGTCCGAGAGCGGATCGCCGCTCGGGGGCATCAAGGATTCGTTGTCGAAGCCTGTGACCTTATGAATCACCAGGCTTTCGGCACTGTTTCCCGGCTCGATGGACGAACCGAGGTCGCCACCCTGCAATACCGCGTCTCGTGAGTCGAGCCGAAGGCCGGACTTCTGGGCCTCGGGACCGTGACAGGAAACGCAACGTGCATCGAGAATGGGTTGAATGTCGGTCTGGAAGTCGATCGGGCGGTCGGCAGGAGGAGGAAGGACCTCCTGGGTAATTGGTTCGTCCGCCATCGAGCGAAGCGGGACGATCCCAAGGAGGATGACACCCAGCGTTGCCAATGGAGATCGGGTAAAGTCCCCGTTCATGCATGGCCTCCGACACGGTCTCTTTGCGTTCAAGCCGATCATCGGTCGCGACAAAAGTCAAATGTGACCGTTTGCTGAGCGAATGTCAAACACTCCTGAACCGTCGAGGGCTGGGCGGTTTCGACTTGCCGAATCCCCAGTCGATGACGAATGATAGTGCTTTGCGGTCGAATTCCAGACGGAATCGACGACGGATTCTCCTTCCTATAGCCCGCTGCCATCCTGCTGTGTCCACCATCGAATCTGCGCCTGAGACTCATGTCACTTTCGTCCGGCTTCGTCCCGAGTTGCTTGCTCCGGCCGGGGATCGCTCCTGCCTGATCTCGGCGGTCGAGAATGGTGCGGATGCGGTCTATTTTGGGTTGCGTGGGCATAATGCCCGGGCAAGAGCAACGAATTTCGAGCTCGATGAGCTGCCTGAGATCATGGCCTTGGTGCATCGTCGGGGGGTCCGGGGGTATGTCACGCTCAATACCCTGGTCTTCCCGGCGGAGTTGGAGCGAGTTGAGGAGATCGTTCGACGAGTTGCCGCCGCCGGAGTGGACGCGGTCATTGTGCAGGACCTCGGACTCGCCCGATTGATTCGAAGTCTCACGCCGGATCTGGAGATTCACGCCTCGACTCAGATGTCGATCACGAGCGCCGCCGGGGTTCGGATGGCGGAGGAGCTAGGTTGCTCGCGCGTCATCCTGGCTCGCGAGCTGTCCCTCCGTGAGATCGCAAATGTCACGAAGCAGACCCGGCTTCCGGTCGAGGTGTTCGTTCACGGTGCGCTCTGTGTTGCCTATTCCGGACAGTGCCTAACGAGCGAGGCCTTGGGTGGGCGGTCGGCGAATCGAGGGGAGTGTGCCCAGGCTTGCCGGATGGAATATGAGGTGATCCGAGACGGAGAACGGGTCGATCTGGGAGACATCTCCTACTTGCTCAGCCCTCAGGATCTTGCGGCGTTTGATCTGATCCCGGAGCTGGTTGCGCTTGGTGTCTCAAGTGTGAAGATCGAGGGCCGGCTCAAGGGGCCCGAGTACGTTGCCAATATCACGAGGAACTACCGGAAGGCCATTGACGCCGCCATCAGTGGTCAGCCCGACCCGATCAGCGATCGCGACATCTACGAGATGGAGATGTCGTTCTCCCGAGGGTTCAGCCACGGCTTTTTCAATGGGAATAATCACAAACGCCTGGTACGAGGCGATTACGCCAAGAAGCGAGGCGTGTTCCTGGGACGGGTGGTCGAGGTCGTTGGCGATCGGGTTCGGGTGGATCTCGCCTCTCCGATCAAGCCCGGGGATGGGGTGGTCCTTGACGCCGATTCCAAGAGAGGGGCTCCGGAGCAAGGTGGGCGGGTTTATGAGGTCGATCGACCCGGGAAGGGTCGTCGATCGGTGACGACCGCCGTAGGTGCGGAAGGGCTCACCGCTGGACCGGCGTTGCTTGGGTTCGGTCGTCGCGACTTCGATTTGAGTCGGGTTGTTCCCGGCCAGCGGCTCTGGAAAACGGATGATCCGGAGCTGAGCAAGCGCCTGAAAAAAACCTTTGATGGCTCGTCGAAACGGCGAGTGGATCTTGACCTTCGTGTGCGGGCCATTTCGGGCGAAACGCTGGTGATGGAGGGGACGACGATCACGGGCTATCATGCCCGAGTGGAGTCTGCCGCTCCGCTCAATCCCGCAATCAATCGGGCTGCTGACACCGACACGATTCGAAGCCAGCTTGATCGGCTCGGAGGCTCAGTGTATCAGCTTCGATCGCTGGACGTGACGATTGAAGGGGCTCCCATGGTTCCACTCAGCCTCTTGAACGAGCTGAGGCGGATGCTTGTCGATCGACTCGATGACGCTGCCGCGAGGGCTCCCCAACGAACCCTCGCCGAACCCCTGGTCTTGCCGAAGCTCAGGGAATCGCTCCGATTGCGCGCGGACCTGATGGGGGATACGGCCGGTGCACCTGAGCCCCAGTTGCTCGCCCTCTGCCGAACCGTTGAGCAGGTCGAAGCCGCACGCATGTCTGGAGTTTCGACGCTTTATCTCGACTTTCACGATATCAAGCGCTACAAGGAGGCCGTGGCGATTGCTCGGCAAGGAGAAGGAACTCCGGAAGTCTGGATCGCCACCACTCGGATCGAGAAGCCCGGAGAGGCAAACCTGTTCCGCTTTCTGGCCAGGCAGGGGGCGGATGGTCTTCTGGTGCGTAATGCCGGCGGAATTGCGTTTTGTACGCATCAAGGGATTCCGTTCGTCGCGGATTTTTCTTTGAACGCCGCGAACGATCTGACGGTTGAATGGTTGAAGGCACGGGGAGCGTCTCGGGTTACGGCATCGTACGACCTGAGTGCGGACCAGTTGTTTGACTTGATCAGGGTCACTCCTCCGGCGTGGCTGGAGGTTGTCGTTCATCAGCAGATTCCGATGTTCCATATGGAGCATTGTGTCTTTTGCGCGGTGCTGTCGCCCGGAACGAACAAGACCAATTGCGGCCGACCCTGTGACCGTCATGAGGTGTCGCTCCGAGATCGTGTCGGAAAGGAACACCCCTTGACGGCCGACATTGGTTGCCGGAATACGCTCTACAATGCCGTTCCGCAAACTGCGGCCGAATTTTTGCCAGGCTTGATCCGCAAAGGACTTCGGTCGTTGAGGGTCGAGTTCCTGAATGACAGCCCGGAGGCAGTCGAGCGGATCCTGGGGCTTTATCAGGATGCCATCGCGGGCCGTTGTGATGCCCGGTTACTCTGGAAAGCTCTGAAGGCGACGAATCACTACGGAGTCACCCGAGGTCAACTCGCGGTGCTCTGATGAGAGGATCGACGTTCCAATCGGACGTCTCGGACTTTTTGATCCTTCCAGAATGACTGCACGGCCGAATTGGAGTCGCACTCCGATCTGGTTCGCACCGCTTGAGTTGGGTTGCCGATTGGGATCAGGTCATGTGTTGGACCTTTCCTGTTCCATCGGATCGGAGGAGAGGATTCCTCGTCGAGGGGGTGTTGGGGCATTTCCGTTCATCCTCGGTTGCGGCTTCTGCCGATCTGACGAACTAATGGGAGAGTCGCCGGACCGAAAGGACCTGCGCGGCGGCCCCTCGTAGAGCGACTCCGAACCTCGGAACGCGGTCGAGACGGTCGCGTGAGGATTCTTTAGGGGATCTTCAGCAGATCGGGCCTGTCATGGCAAGATCGACGGTCCGAGGGTCTTCACGGATGGCCATCATCTGGCCGATCGAGGAAAGGAAACCCAATGATGCCGCGGCCCCGCCAGCTCGTCCTGGCCGCCTCGCTGGCGGCTTTCGCAGTCGGATGCGCCCACTGCGATACCTGCGACGACTTCCCGGCCCCCTGCACCGGACCGAATTGTGGCTATCCCTATCAATCGGCCTATCCCTTCGAGGGTGGGACGCACATTGAACCGATCATCACTGGGCCGACGACCATGATGACGCCGGGCCAGATGGCCCCCGGTACGGTGATGAGCGCACCTTCGAATGCGGGGCCGAGCATCGTGCCGCCCTCGCCGTCTCAAACGCCCTCGCCGTCGAACGGGTCGTCATCGTCGACCGATTCGACGAGCCCTCCGGATAGCCCCCCTGCCCGTCCGAGCGGAACCGATCCGTTCGACATCCCGTTACCGCCGGCCAATTCACCGTTCAGCGCTCCTCCCTCGAGTTGAGCTGTTCGAGTGAGGAAGAACTGAAGCACGATTCGGGTTCAAGGGGTCGAGATCCACGTGATCTCGGCCCTTCTTCTACGTTGATTGTCCTGATTTCGGTACAGTATCGATTTACGACTCCGTCACGGCAAGCCGACCCATTTCAGAGCGCTTGCGACGAGAACCCACCGCCCGGCTTGACCGGCACTGGTTCGATTCTTCGAGAATGAGGGCGGCCATGAAACTGATTATCGCGATTATTCAGCCAACAAAGCTGGAGGCTGTCAAACTTGCGCTCTCGAAAGTCGAAGTCCATCGATTGACCGTCATGGATGTTCAGGGGTTTGGACGACAGCGCGGCTTTACCGAGGTTTACCGGGGACATGAATTTACGGTGAATCTGTTGCGGAAAATTGAACTTCAAATCGCCGTCAATGAAGACTTCGTCGAGCCGACCATCAATGCCATCATCTCGGCGGCCCGCACGGGCAAGGATGGTGCGATCGGCGATGGCAAGATCTTCATCCTGCCGCTTGACGATTGCATCCGGATTCGCACGGGAGAGTGTGGACCCGAGGCGATCTGACCCGACCGGCTGAGGGCTCGACGTTCGACGTTTGTACCAGCACCCGATGAGATTCACATCATGAGTGATCGTGAGACACATGCCCCCAAAGGACCGGATGGCATCTTGCTCTGTCAGGATCTGATCTTCACGAGCAAGATCACCGGAACGGCCCGAGAGTTGGGTTATCGAGTCCTCGTCGCGGGGACGGACCCACTTGCTCAATCGATGCTCGAGCAGTGGCGCCCCAAAGTGGTTCTTGTCGACCTGTCCCATCCCCACTTTGCGAAACCAGACGTCCTGCTGGCTTATCGGAAAATCGTCCCGACGGCTCGTTTTCTCGCGTTCGGATCGCACGTGGATGTGAAATCCCTGTCGGCGGCGCGAGACGTTGGTTGCGATCCGGTCCTTCCTCGGAGTAAATTCACAGCTGAATTGCCGGAACTCATCCAGACTTATCTTGGCGAGGCGTCCTGCGAGACTTGATCGACCGAGGAACGATCTGCCTCATCGAGACGAGCAACGGCGACGACAATCGCCTGGACGAGTGCTCCTCGGAGCCGACGCTGAGGTCGGCCGGCGGGGAACCGATGGGTCAGATCCATGTGACTGACCTCCAGAATTCCGAGCCGAGTGCCCAGTTCGGGCAAGTACTGGTCTCCCGCAGCGACCAACCCGTCATTTGGCCCATAGTAGGCTTCGAGATAGCGAGCGACGGGGCGTCGGAAGGGAGGCTGTCGAGAGGGAGGGACGGTAGCCTCAATGTAAAACGTCCTAGGACTGACGATGGGAATCGCGGACCTTCGAGATGCAAGAAGCCGTTTCCAGAAGTGATCCGATGCATCGCTGGTCAGATCGACGATGCCTGAATGCTTCCCTCGTTCCAACTTTCGTGCTGCTGCATTGCGAAAGAGGTTTGCGAGGGCCCGCGCGGGAGGGGAGATTTTCCGATCCATCGGGACTCCACTTCCGAGCACGTAATCTGCCGCTCCGCTTCCACCGAAGGGACCTTGAACCAGGAACAATGCAATCACGCGTTCGCTGACGAACTCGGCTTCGTGCAGGGCAAATGCAAGGGCGTCGCATGCCCCTCGACTGTGTCCGATCACCACGAGCGGTTCCGGACCTTGATCTGCAACCTTCTTGAAAGCGGCCCGGATCTCGTCCAGATTCTCTCGAAAGCTCGCATTTGAGCTGGGAGCAATGCGGTGAATTCGGTTCGAAGGGACTCCCATTGCTTCCAATTCCCGAACATTCTGATCGAGATAGCCAGGGGATCGCTCATTCATCAGGCCCAGCACGAAGATGTAACGAAAGCCCTGAATGCGTTTGGCAAGCGATTCATCCAGTTCGAGCGTGCCATCATACGAGGCTAAAAACAAATCTTGAAACTCGGATGGTTCAATTGTTGGAGCCGGGTGAACTCCTCCAAGCAGCAAGGCCGCTTTCAGCACGATGGATGGTGCCAACCCCATAATGATCCCCTCTTGAGAATTCGTTCAGACTGTTCGCCTTGGATCAGGCCGGCCAATTCGTCTAGTGTAACGAGTCTTCGGAGATCGTTGGAAACCTTCTCACAAAATCACGGAGGTAGAAGAACTTCGCAAAATCGAGGCCGTACCGTTCAGTTCCATTCGTTGAAGGAACGATTGCAAAACACGAAAGAGCGATAAGCCGGTCACCAAACGTTCGCTTCACTCAGGGAGAATTGAGGATGAGTCTTAGGGATCGTATGGTTCGGAGTCTGTTCGTTGCCCTCGCCGTGGGGCTGGGATGGGGGATTCGAGGAGATTTTGGCCACTCGATCGGAGCCATGTATCCGGGGGCAGCACTTGGGCTAGCCGTGGCTTTTGTCAGTGGGCAGCGAGCGCTCTACCGGTGGATGCCGATCCTTGCAGCACTCTCAGCCATGGGAATCGGCTCGGGTGGTACCATGAGTTACGGCCTGCTTCATGGATACGCCCAGTCTGATACGTTTCTCAACTATGCCTACGGATTCTTGACCCTGTTCCTTCAAGGCTCTGCCTGGGGGACCTTTGGTGGGGCCTTGATCGGGTTGATGCTCGAACGGAAACCATTGCGAACCAGTGAGTGGCTTGGTCTCCTTGGTAGTGTATTTGTCGGGGGATGGGTTGTTTCTCTGGTCGTGGTCAATTTTCTGGGATTTCAGATCAATCCCCCTCGGAACAACATCTCCATCGTCTTCATGGGAGCGGCGATTGGTCAGTTGATCTGGCTTGCGCTCAACAAGAAATCCGATGGTTTACGTGGGGCCGTTCTCGGTTATCTGGGATTTGGCCTGGGCATGGCCGGAGGAAGACTGATCGGAAATCTCTCCAATGCGCTTCAAGGAGTCTATGGGTATCAGATTAATCACTGGAATGTGATGGAAGTCAGTTGCGGCATGATTGGGGGGTTCATGTTCTGCTTCGGCATGGTCAACCGATCGTATCCGGAGCCTTCCGAAGATTCTAACATTCGTCTCGCTTCGTTTTACGGCATTTTGACAGTCCTGGGATTCCTTCCACTCTGGCATCGATTGGCTCGGATTCAACCTGAGGAAAAACTCGCAAGCTGGTCGGAGACATTGGCGACGGAAGGTTGGGATGGTCCCGATCAACTCGCACAGCTTGTGCTCATGATGATCAACGGAGTTTGCATTCTTGGATTTGTTGGAGTTGCCGTCTGGTCGTTCCTTCACTTTCGACGCAATCAACGGTGGCCTGCATTTCCGGTTCTTTGGCTATCGTTCACCATGTTACTTTTTCAGAATCTTAATGCCCTCTACTTTTTCAAAGCTCCAAGAACGAACGAGATCAATATGCACACGGTCTTCTGGGTCATGCTGGCCCTGATGATCGGTTATGTGGGCTTCGCTAGACCCAATTCCGTCATGAACCATCGGCATGACACGGAAGGTGATCGTGAACGATTCCCCTGGTTTGGGTGGATCGCGACAGGGATTCTCGGAATGGCACTGATCGTCTTTCTTGCGGGATTCATTAATGGGGAAACGACCATGGGGTCGGCCAACACGCGATGGCCGGACTGGTCCTGGCGTGATGGACCGTTCCCCGGACGATAAGCGCAGAGGTTGATTGGTTGCTGGTTGCTCGAAGAGATGTGTAAACACGCAAAAACATGACGTGATTGCGTCACAATTTTCGTCTCTTTTTTTAATCGTTGAGCCATTCTTTCGACCTCTTGGGGGAGACGATCTACCACTCCCCCTTTTCCCGTCGGTACCTCCCAGAAAGAGCCGACCTTGGTCGGAAGTCTTTCGATTGCACAATGGAGAGGGATGGAGCCACCGTTTCGCCTTCATCGTTGTGATGCGAGCAAGGACAATCGATTTCGCGATCGACCTGAGGTGATTGGTCGAACCATTTCAGGTCGCTCAGGTTCAACGCCCTCTCGGGGTCGAACTGGATCGAGTTATCGGTTGCAGATCGAGGGTCTGATCAATTGCCCACTTGAATCTCGGAGCGTCCATAGGGGTCGACGCGAATGGATGCGTTCCGACCCGGAGACGGAAGGGTCAGCAACTGAGGAGGACCGTTGCGTGCTCTACCCTCTTCAGAGACCTCGAGAACCTGTACGATTCTCCTGGAGAAAGGTGGCAATCCTCTGGAGACCCAGGACGCGATTTGATTCTGTTTGGGTGCATCAAGTAAGTTCGGGCCGGAGATCGAGTTTTCGAGCATTCGTGAATTTGCTCGGTTTCATCAAACACTTGATCGCGAGGCCGAGGAACAGTTCGTTGACGTCCCAGTCGATTCCGCCGATCCTTGAGACAGCAATTGTGAGCCTGATTCAGCGTCTTCGACAAGGAAACCAACATGCTTCATCTCATGCTCGCTGCATGCGCATTGGCCGTTGCTCAACAGGGTCCTGGATCTGTTCGAGGTGTTTGTCTCGAACCTGGTCAGTGTGAGTTTGACGATGCATTGAAGCAAAAACTTCAGAATATGATCGTTTATCACAGTTTTTCTCTCTCTGAAATGGCGTTGGCGACAGGACGACCCATTGACGTGATTCAGCGTGCAATCGATCATTTCAGGCTATCGTCAGAGACACAACCTGAGCTGCCAGAGGACGGCACAATTCTCGTGCTTCCATATCCCGGAGGAAGACATCCGCGGATTGGATTTCTCGATGGGGCACGAGATCCCCGGAGCGATACCAAGGTCTCCCTCGTTTCCCCCTGGGCAGAGCGGGAGTATGTCGTCGTCGATCTTCCCGAAGCGATTTGGTGGGAGGACGAGCTTCTCTTTTTGGCCCATACCCACATCCCTACCTTGTGGACCAAGGCCGGAATTGAGTTGCCGGACGAACCCTGGGTCGTCCAACCGGATCGATCGCTCTCGAATCAACGAACCCTGCCCAATGGCGTCACGATTTCCGCGACGATACGTCCCATCCACCAGGGGGCGATGATAGAGCTAGGTCTCACCAATCACGGCGAGGAGCCTCTACGAAATCTTCGTGCTCAAGTGTGTGTGTTGCTTCGAGGACTCTCGGAATTTCGTCAACAATCCACCGAGTTCACCACGTTGCAGTCTCCTTACGCCGTGCGTCGGTCCAGGCAAACCCCGAATCATTGGCTCGTTACTGCATGGAACGATTGTCATCGCGCATGGACGAACCCGGACTGTCCGTGCCTGCATTCTGATCCGGCCTTCCCCGATTGTCTCCCGGGCGAAACCGTCCGAGCGCGAGGCGTGATCGCGTTTGTGGAAGCAGATGACGTTCAGACTGCCATCCAGTCCGTCGAGCAACTCGATTGGGCCGATCCCTCAGCCGGCTCTACCACCAAGGCACCATGATGGCGTGTCGGATGAGCGTCTTCGTTGTGGTACGTTTCTTGCACGAGTCGTGCAATTCAGCTTCTGCACGAGTCAATGACTGGAGCAGGCCGGATGGACAGTGTGCCGCGTCGATGGACCGCTTCGCGAAAGAGCCGTCCTGCAATCGAACAGGAGAGACATTGACCACGTCCGTTTCGGAACTCAACATAGTGCCCGGACCTGCCTGGTTTGCGGAAGTCCAATGAAGTGAACGTGACCTGAACGTTGGGTCGCTTTCGCAGTTTTCCTCGGAATCGTTGATGGGTGACCGTTGATTTGATGACGAGTGCGAGGTTTAGAACCTATTGTGCTCAACTTCATCGTTTCTTCCCACCGGGCTCGGCTTCAATGAATTGAAGACCGACCAGGCGATTCACATCATCCCACCACCTTCGAGCCACGAGACAGATGACAGCGACCCTTCGGAGTTCCCCAATCGACTCCTCTCGGACACGAGCCCCTTCGAGGATCATCATCGAGGGCGTGACCCCGCAGATCGATGCCGGACGGTTCCCAATCAAGCGGACCGTAGGGGAATCGGTGGTTGTGGGAGCCGATATTTTCGCTGAAGGGCATGACATCCTTCGTGTCATACTTCGGTTCCGATTCGAAGGGGAGAATTGGACCGAGCGTTCCATGACCCCGCTTGGCAACGACCGATGGGAAGCGCAGTTTCTTGTGGATCGCCTGGGTCTGTACGAATATACGATCGAAGCATGGGTTGATCGGTTTTCGACCTGGCGTGACGAAATCTCGAAGAAGAGTGCGGCGGGACAGGATATTGGAAGTGAATTGTTGGAAGGTGCGGAGTTGGTTCGACTCGCTTCCGAGCGAGCCGAGGGACATGCCATTCAGTGGCTTTCGGAGCGAGCTGATGCCATTCGATTGCCAGGCGATCAGGTTCCTCGAACAGCCCTCGCGCTCGATCCCCAGCTTGCCGAGTTGATGGAACGATACACCGATCGAAGTGGGGGAGCGAGCTTCGAGAAAGCGCTGGGAGTTGTTGTGGATCCCGTCATCGCCCGGTTCGGCGCCTGGTATGAAATGTTCCCTCGGTCGGCCTCGCAGGAGCCGGGGCGGCATGGCACATTCCGCGATGTCGAGGCCAGGTTGCCTTATGTGGCGTCGATGGGATTTGACGTGCTGTATCTTCCTCCCATTCACCCCATCGGCCACAGCTTTCGCAAAGGTCCGAATAATACCCTCTCCGCTGGTCCTGAAGATCCTGGGAGCCCCTGGGCGATCGGTTCGCCGGAGGGTGGGCACACGGCGATCCATCCTGAACTGGGAACCATCGCCGACTTCGATCGCCTGGTCGAAGCCGCCGCAGCGCGAGGGATCAAGATCGCGCTCGATATCGCATTCCAGTGCTCGCCGGATCATCCGTATGTTCGGGACCATCCCGAGTGGTTCCGTCATCGCCCCGATGGAACGATCAAGTACGCGGAGAATCCCCCCAAAAAATACCAGGACATTTATCCCCTGGAATTCGATGGTCCTGACTGGCAACGGCTCTGGGAAGAACTTAGAAACGTTTTTCTCTACTGGATAAATCATGGTGTGACGATCTTTCGCGTCGACAATCCTCACACGAAACCATTTCGCTTTTGGGACTGGTGCATTGCGGAGGTGAAGCAACGGTGCCCTGAGGCCGTCTTTCTCTCCGAAGCATTCACCCGGCCAAAGATGATGAAGCGGTTGGCCAAAGGAGGATTTACACAGAGTTATACTTATTTTACTTGGCGAAACTCCAAGGAGGGTTTGACTGAATACCTGACCGAACTGACCACGACCGAATGTCGCGAATACATGCGGCCGAACTTCTTTGCCAACACCCCAGACATCCTTCATGAGTATTTGCAAACAGGGGGGCCGGCCGCATTCAAAGCTCGTCTGATTCTGGCCTCTACGTTGACCTCGACCTACGGGATTTATGGTCCGCCGTTCGAGCAATGTCTTGGCACTCCCTTGCGTCCAGGATCTGAAGAATATCTTGATACCGAGAAATTTCAGATTCGCCACTGGAATCTCAATGCGCCTGGGAACCTTAGCGAGCTCATTGGAACGATCAACCGCATTCGGAAGGAACACATTGCCTTCCAATCCGACTGGAACCTGAGATTTCACAAAATCGATAACGAAAAGATGTTGGTCTACAGTAAAGCAACGCACGATCGATCCGACGTGATGCTGGTTGTGGTGAACCTGGACCCGTACAACACCCAATCGGGCTGGGTCGATCTCTCGCTCGAAGAGCTCGGAGTCTTTGAGGGGGACACCTTCAGAGTTCATGATCTACTCGCGAGTGAACACTATTCATGGCGAGGGTCACACAATTTCGTTATGCTCGACCCGCACCGCATGCCGGCTCATCTCTTCCATTTGACCCGCTGATTCACACCCCAACAACCTGATCTCACGCCTCGGATTACCAGGTATCTCCATGTCTTCATCGATGATTTCCGACTCGCTCTGGTACAAAGATGCGATTATTTATGAACTTCATGTTCGTTCGTTTTTTGATAGTAACCATGATGGGATCGGTGATTTTCCAGGGCTGACGGAGAAACTCGATTATCTCCAGGATCTGGGTATCACCTCCATTTGGATCTTACCGTTTTATCCATCACCGTTGAAGGATGATGGATATGATATTGCGAACTATCGTAGTATCAATCCATCGTATGGGTCTCGCCGAGACTTCAAAGTATTCGTAAGAGAGGCCCATCGGCGCGGCCTTCGAGTCATCAATGAGCTTGTGATCAACCATACGTCTGACCAGCATTCCTGGTTTCAGGCGGCACGTCAGGCTCCCAAAGGATCAAAGAAAAGGGACTTCTACGTCTGGAGTGACACGGATGAGCGTTATCAGGATGCAAGGATTATCTTTACCGACACGGAGAAATCAAACTGGACCTGGGATCCAGTTGCTCAGCAATATTTCTGGCATCGATTCTTCAGTCATCAACCTGATTTAAACTTTGATAATCCTCATGTGCTCCAGGCCGTTATCCGGATCATGCGATTCTGGTTTGACATGGGAGTGGATGGCATGCGTCTTGACGCAATTCCTTATCTCATCGAACGGGACGGAACAAACTGCGAGAATTTGCCCGAAACGCATCAAATTTTAAAAAAACTCCGATCGGCGCTTGATGCAAACTATCGAGACAAGATGTTCCTGGCCGAGGCAAACCAGTGGCCCGACGATGTACGGCCCTACTTCGGTGATGGGGACGAATGCCACATGGCATTCCATTTTCCTGTGATGCCACGGATCTTCATGGCGGTCCGCCAGGAAGATCGCACACCGATTGTGGAAATCATGGAACGAACGCCCGATATTCCAGAAAATTGTCAATGGGCGATGTTTCTCCGTAATCACGATGAACTCACGCTTGAAATGGTCACTGATGAAGAACGGGACTACATGTACAATGAATATGCCGCTGACCCGCAAGCTCGAATCAATCTCGGAATTCGGCGTAGACTAGCTCCTCTTGTAAATTACAGTCGAAGACGTCTGGAATTGCTGAACAGCTTGCTCCTCTCATTCCCTGGAACCCCCGTCATCTATTATGGTGACGAGATCGGCATGGGAGATAATATTTATCTTGGTGATCGTAATGGTGTTCGGACTCCGATGCAATGGAGTGGTGACCGGAATGCCGGGTTCTCCCGGGCCGATTTTGCACGCCTCTTTGCTCCACCGATCATGGACCCGATTACGGGTTATCAAGCCATCAATGTCGAAGCACAACAACGTGATCCGTCCAGTTTGCTGAACTGGATGAAACGCATGATCGCTCTACGAAAACGGTATCGGGCGTTTGGACGGGGAACAATGGAATTCCTCAAACCCGCAAATCGTAAGGTACTTGCTTACGTTCGTCGTTACAAAGATGATATTATTCTTTGTATTGCAAACCTTTCACGTTTTGTTCAGCCATGTGAACTTGACCTCTCCCAGTTTCAAGGGATGCGTCCGGTTGAGATGCTCGGGAATACTGAGTTCCCCAGAATCGGCGAACTTCCGTACTTTCTCACACTGGGACCCCATGCCTTTTACTGGTTTACTCTTCACCGAACAGGTGAACCGACGGTTCTTGACCTGACCCCGACGGGCCCCGAAGAGACAACCGTCCCGACCATTGCACTTGAGGGAGGGTGGGACACCTTACTCCGAGGAAGCTCTCGAAGAAGACTACAATCGGAGGTTATTCCTGCGTTTCTCAGGCGTCAGCGATGGTTTGCTGGGAAGGCTCGGAAGTTTCGATCGGTGGAGATCCTCGACTCAACCCACGCGAAAAACCTTCCCGAACGAACGACCATCGTCACCATTGAAGTCCGGTATGATGACGGACATGTCGAAATGTATGCCCTGCCGCTAGGCATCGCGACTGGAGCAGGAGGATTTGATCTTGTCGCACAAGTTCCGAAGTTTGTCCTTGCAATCCTCGAGGGTTCTGAAGGCCAGGCTGTCCTCCACGATGCGATTGCAGATGATACGTTTTGCCTGACGTTGCTTGATGCGGTCCGACACCGAAAGGAATTCAGCTCCTCCGCTGGCCGGTTCCGAGCCGAGCCAACATCGGCCCTTGCCGAAACACTGGGAAGTCCGGAGGTCGACCTCAAGCCAAAGCGAACGACTGGAGAGCAGAGCAACACCAGTGTGATCTTTGGTCACCGACTGATCATGAAGCTTTTTCGACGGATTGAGTCAGGTACCAACCCTGAGCTTGAGATTGGTCGAGCATTAACGGAAAAAACCAGCTTCGAACACTTCCCGAGACTTGCCGGGTCGATTGAATATCGTCGCCCTGACACGGAACCCACAACCATCGCTGTCTTTCAAGAATTGGTTTCCTTTCAGTCAGTGGGTTGGGAACACGCTCTCGATGAGCTCTCGCGTTATTATGAACTGATCTTGAGTCGGCCCGAGCTAGAGCCTCCTGCGATTGAAGCGTTGGGTCCACTCGGTCTTGTGGGACTTGAATCACCTGAGGTCGTTCGAGAAACCGTTGGCGTTTACCAATCAGCCGCGGCAACCCTCGGTAAACGAACAGCAGAATTGCACCGAGCTCTTGCGAGTTTGAGCGGTGAACCTGAGTTTGCTCCCGAACCCACACGTGAAAATGACCGTCTTGAACTTGCTCAGGCCATCAGGGCTCAGGTTGAAAGCGCATTGACACTTCTCCGGAATCGAGTGTCAACGCTTCCGAATGGGATTGAGTCACTTGCTCGTCGTGTGCTCGAGGCAGAGAACGCAATTACTGCACCGCTTGAGTTCCTTCCACAAGCACCGATTGACGCTCCACGCATCCGGGTTCACGGTGATTATCACCTCGGTCAGGTCCTATGGTCTCTAAACGATTATGTTATTCTTGATTTCGAGGGTGAGCCCGCAAAATCGATTGAGCAACGTCGCGCCAAGCATTCACCGATAAAAGATGTGGTTGGAATGCTTCGTTCCTACAGTTATGCCGCATTTGCTGGACTATTCGAGGCAAGTCAAGACCGATCCTCCGACTTTGACCGGCTACTTCCCTGGGCGATTGCTTGGGAGCAATGGTCTTCTGCATCGTTCCTTGGGGCCTATCTGGAGGTCGCTGAACCAGCAAGACTGGTTCCAAGCGACCGCAAACAGCTATCGCTGCTTATCGATAGCTACATGCTTGATAAGTCTTTGTATGAACTCCAGTACGAACTAAACAATCGTCCTTCCTGGGTCCGTATTCCGCTTGCCTCAATCAGCCTTCTCGCTGATAGGATGCAGTCATCCGGTCATCACTCGGAGAGATCATAACCACTCATGAAGCCCTTTACTTGTCCCTCGATTCGAGAGCTATTGACTGTTCGTCCGAGTGTCGAGCAGTAATTCCCTCGGGAACAGTATAGTGGATCCCAGATTTCGGACCACTTGATCAGTTAACCTTGAGGGGAACTGATCGAGGACGAACCATGGGACGAATCCGCAAGCGGCACTCACCGGCCTTCAAGGCGAAGGTCGCCCTTCAGGCCACCAATCAGGAGGCCACGATCGCCGAACTGGCCCGGGAGCATCAGGCCCATCTGGTGCAGGTCAGCCAGTGGAAGAAACAACTGCTCGACGGCGTCGAGGACCTCTTCGCCGTCAGGTCGAGCCAACGACCCCCCGATCCCGAGGTGTTGCAGGGCGAACTCTACGATCAGATCGGCCGGCTCCAGATGGAGCTGGCCTGGGTGAACAAAAAAGCTGGCCCTTGACGTCGCCAGGCGGAGTTGGATCGAGCCGAATCATCCGGCCTTGAGCATCCGTGGCCAGTGGGAACTGCTGGGCCTGACCCGTCGAGCAATTACACCGAACCGGCCCGCAAGTCGCCCACGAACCTGCGGCTGATGCGGATGATCGACGACCAATACCTCAGGACACCGTTCTTCGGCAGCCGACGGATGACTGCCTGGCTGTTCCACTACGGGGAGCACGTCAATCGCAAGAGTGTCGCGCGGCTGATGGCCCGGATGGGCCCGGAAGCGATCCATGCGGGCCCACGCACGAGCACGCGAGACCCGGGCCACATGGTCTACCCGTATCTGCTTCGAGGGCTGACGATCGACTGTCGCGATCAGGTCTGGTCCACCGATATCACCTACATCCTGCTGGAGCGGGGCTTCACGTATCGGACGGCGGTGATCGACTGGTACAGCCGGTACGTGCTCTGCTGGCGGTTGTCGAACACGCTCGACGGCCGGTTCTGCCTGGAGGGCCTGGAAGAAGCCCTGAGCGGCGGTCGGCCCGCGATCTTCAACACCGATCAGGGGGTGCAGTTCAGGGCGAAGGCGTAAACCGGTCGTCTGGAGGAGCACGGGGTGTCGGTGAGCATGGAGGGCCGAGGTCGTACCCTGGACAACGTGTTCATCGAGCGGCTGTGGCGGTCGCTGAAGAAAGAGCCGACGACGACCTCCCATCGATGAAGGCGTTGTCGGATCGGATACAATCGAGGTGACCGTGTGCCCGTGGGCCTTGCTCGACCTGGCCCGTTTCTGTCAGGAGTTTCACGCCCGCGCCGGAGGAGCCGCACCATGTCCGACCGACTCGCCCTTGCCCCCCCCGCACC
>NZ_JABBYO010000025.1 GCF_012958305.1 Tautonia rosea
GCCCGATCAGTGGCAACCGGGCTGCGATCCGTCCTGAGTCCGTCAAACGCGGCCCCAGTCACCCCCTCGTCACGTCGTTCCCCTCGAAGGCTCGTGAGGCCGCGATCCCATTCGGTCCCCGCCTCGACCAAACCGCCATCGATCGCTCCCTTGTCAAGCATGGGCTCGGCCGAACGTTTACACTTCAAATACAACTGTAGTACTAGCGTGCAGAAAATTCCCTTTCTTGAGTTCTCCCCATGAAAGGGGGGGTCCGATCAGGTTGCTGGGATCGTCAGGAGAGGGGACTGGCCGGAGGGGTGGTCAGGCCGGGGTCGTAGAGCCGGCCTCAGCCATCTGAGAGGGGGTGTTCGGGACCCTGGATACCGGTTCGGGGCCGGGGCCGCGGCGGAGATCGCTCAGGACCATCCGCAGCAGAAAGGCTGCGTTGCGGGCGTACCGAGGGCCAAGCCGCACCGGATCGGTGCCGATCCGCCAGGCCCACTCCATGCCGATCCGCTGGACCCAACGGGGAGCCCGGCGAACACAGCCGGCCACGAACTCAAACGACGCCCCCACCTGCACGCAGGCCGGAACGCCCAATTCCTCAAGGTGCTGGCGGATCCAGCGCTCTCCCTTCGGCTGGCCGAAAGCGACGAAAAGCAGGGCGGGCCTTGCGTCCCGGATCTGGGCGATCAAGTCGGCCTGTTCCGAATCGCTCAAGGGGCGGAACGGGGGGCAGGCGACCCCGGCGACGATCAGGCCGGGGTTGCGTTCCTGGAGGCGATCGGCCGCGATCTGGGCCACTCCGGGAGGCCCGCCGAGGAAGAAGACGCGGTCCCCTCGGGCGGCGGCCTGGGCGCAAAGGTCGTAGATCAGGTCGGAACCGGCAACCCGCTCGGGAAGGGGAGCGCGGCGCCACCGGGAGGCCCAGACCAACGGGGCGCCGTCGGCCAGAAGAAAGGCGGCGTCCTCATTGATGGCTCGCAAGCTCGGGTCGCCGTGCGAGACCATCGCGTAGTGGGCATTGGCCGTGATGAAGTAGGCCGGCTGGTTGGCGTCGATCAGCGCCGCAACCGCCTCGGCGGCCTCGGAACGGGAAAGGGGTACGAGCGGCAGGCCCCAGACGCGGGTCGGCGAGGGTCGCATGGGCTTCTCAGGCTTTTGAACAGGCGGATCAACGGGCTTACCGAGGCGGACGAGCCAGGGAAGCCGTCGTCAGCAGGGTCGGCGAGATCGGCTTGGCTTCCTCTTCCTCGGTGACCAGCCACGAGAGCCAGGCCAGCTCGATCAGGACCAGGACAAGGGCCAGAGGCATCATCAGCCATCCGGCAACGTCGTGGGCGATCTTCTCCCCCTGGGTCGAGCCGAGCAGGTGGTAGGCCCAGGCCGTGCCCGAGATCCGTAAGATGTTGCACAGCAACGCGATCGGCACGACGCTCAGCAGCAGGATCACCCGCTTCCAGTTGGCCATCGGCACAAGGATAATCGTCGCCGTGATCGTGGCCGCGAGGCTCATGAGCATGGCCAGGCCGTTGCAGGCGGCGGCCACCTCCAGAGTCTCTCCTCCGACGATCAGGATGTTCCCCTCATCCATGACCCACAGGCCCAGCAACCGTAACAACCCGGCACTGCTGAGACAGGCCATCCGTTGCAGCGGAAGCGAGACGTTGCTGTTCAGGGCCGGGGGGATCGGGTACATGAAGACCAAGAAGGCCACGGCCGGCCAGGTCCGCTTCAACAGGGGCCAGCCGCCATAGGCCAGCACCAACGCGGCGACTGTCGGGACGAGGGTGAAGCCCTCGATCCAGAACTTGCCGTATTGCAAGGCGGCGTATCGGGCTCCCACAACGCCGACCAACAAGACCCACCCCCAGACGGACGGGCGGAGTCGGTCGACCTCGGCCCCTCGGGGCCAGAGCCACCAGAACATGAAGCCACAGACGGGGATGACCAGGTATCCGTGCGAGTAGTTCGGGTCGTTTTCCCAGGTTTCGACCAGACTGGCAAGCTGGGGGAAATAGGCCCAGACCAGGACCGACAGCACGGCGGCAACCGCGACCAGATGGGTCGCAAGGGCCGCGGGTGCCGGCCCGCCTTCGGGCCGGGAGTCAGTCGGTTGGCTCATGATTCGGGTCGCTCCACAGGCACGATCGACAAGGAATCGAGAATCAAAGGACACAAGGGAGGGGGATCAAAGAGCCGCCGAAGCCGCGATCGGCCCTCGACGAGTCGAGCAGTCTTGAGCGGGGGATCACACGTCATGATCGCCCCGCCCCTGGTCTCAGGATCGAGCGATCAGACGACCGGGGAGTTGCCGGAGTCTCCCGGAACACGGTCGTTTCGCGACATGTAGGCCGCGTAGTAGTCGCCTCCCGTCACGCGAGAACCGGAGGGCCGGGCACCGTTGACCACCACGCCGAGGACCGGGATACCGGCGCCGGTCAGCAGGTTGTTGGCCCGCTCGACGGCCGGGAAACGGCTCTGGTCGTGTCGGGTGGCGATGACGGCTCCGTCAGCCAGGCGGCCGAGGATCAGGGCGTCGGGGACGGGGAGGACCGGCGAGGTGTCGATGATCACCACGTCGAAGGTCCGTCGCAGCCGTTCGAGCATCGGGGCGAAATTCTTGCCCCGCAGGATGCGGTTCGGGTTGGCCTCGGGCGATCCGGCGGGCAAGAGCTGGCAGCCGCCGACCTGGTTGATCGGCACCAGGGCGTCTTCGAGCGTGGCATCACCGCGAAGAACGTCGCTGAGGCCGGGGCAGTCGGGCACCTCGAAGAGGCGGCCGAGGGTCGCCCGGCGGAGGTCGGCGTCGATCAGGACGGTCGAGGCCCCGGCCTCGGCACACCGGACGGCGAGCTGAGCGGCCAGGGTGGTCTTGCCTTCACCACCGACGGCGCTGGTGATCAGGACGCAGCGGCCCCGGCCGTCGTGTCCCCCTTCGCCGCAGAGGGCAACCCGGACGTGGTCAAGCTGCTGGACGAACTGCTCGAACTTCGGATCGCGTCCGGGGGCTTCCAGGCGTCCCTGGGCATCGGATCGCACCGTGGGCAGGGGCGGCACCGAGAAGACATCGGCCCCGAACCGGCCGGAGAGGTCATCGGGCCCGCTGACCCGTCCGCCCCTCATCTCGACCAGGGTCACCAGGCCCAGCACCAGGCCGAGCATCGCCATGGGAGTGATGGCCATGAGCTTGTCGCGCTTGTTGACCTGAAGCTCGGCCTTTTGGGCAGGATTGACCACGGTGAAGGTTTTGGTTGCCTTGATGTCTTCCCCTGGCTTGTTCTGAGCGAAGCGACCGTTCTCAGAGTCGAATTTCAAGGCTTCAAGACGACGATCCACGGTTTCCTGCATCTTACGCTGCTGAGCCAGCTCGATAAGCAAGAAGTTCATCTCAAGGGCTTTTTCCCCCTGACTCTGCTCCTCGAATTTGACGCGGTCGAGCTTTTCCTGGATCAGCTTGCGTTGCAATCCCAGGTTGTTCAAGTTTTGCTCGGCCTGGCGGACGAGGACGGTGGGGTCGTTCTCGTCCATGGAGAGCTGGGCGCGGAGGGTGGGCTCAAGGTCGTCCCAGAGCTGATTGTAACGCTCCATCAGCCGCTGGCGGTCTGCCTGGAGGCGGGTCAGGGCAGGGTCGCCCGGATTGCGGATCCGGCGGCGGGCCTCGTCGTACTGGACGTCGAGATCTCGGAGGGCGTCTCGCAGTGCCCGGACGGTCTCGTTGGAGAGGAAGGCCTGTTCCACCCGGTCTTCGATCCGGGACCGGGGGTTGGCCGTGGCCGCCTGGCGTCGAACGGCCTCCAGTTCGGAACGCGCCTCGATCTCGGCATATTCCAGATTGAGCAGTTCCTGGTGGAGTCTCTTGTACTCGCTCACCTCGACGGTAATCTTCCCGTCCGATTCGCTCTGGGCCTGGGGATCGGTGTCCACGTCGGGCAGGACTCTGGTATCTTTGAAGTTACGCAAAACCGAGGGGAGATCGGATTCCTTGGCAAGCTGCATCACTTCGTTTTCAAGATCGTCGATTGTTTTGGTCAAATCGGCTCGATGTTCTTCCAGAGCTTCAATGGCCCCTTTGGCCCGTTCATTGGCGAGATCATCGTCCAGTGCCAGAAACGCCTGGACGACCGCGTTGACGATTTTTGGAGCTTCTTCTTTCCCCGGTGTCTCAGCCGCGACTTCGAACAGCAGCGCAGAGCTTTTACCAGGGGTCACCGAAATCACTTCGTTCAAAGCGGATTCGGGGCTTTCCGCCTGGCGAATCCAGTCGAACGACACGATCTGACTGTCAAGAAGAACCTGACTCAAAACTCTTGGGCTGTTGACCAGTTGCAGATGGGTCTGCATCCGGGGATCGGCAAGACCGCGGGCAGTGACATCCTGATTTGCATAAGGATTGGAATTGTCGGGGTTGACCAGGACCTGGCTCGACGCGCGGTAGGTCGGCTCATACTTCAGATAGACCAATGATGCCAATGCGGCCGATCCGACGATCCAGAGCAACAGGGCCTGCCACCAGTGGCGGGCCAGGCCGCGGAGGACGAGCCGGGGGCTGATCGGAAGACCGCCGCTGCTGGCCGGAGAGGCCGGCGAGACCGGCGGCAGCGGGGTACGAAGCGCCGGCGGCAACTCGGTGAAACGGGCGAGTTCGTGACGAGGGCGGGGCGTGTCGGCTGTATCCATCGCGGTGTGTTACCTGGGGCGGGACGATCGATCGATGGTGCCGAGACGGTCGGCAGAGTCGGGCCAATCATATGAATGAGAGCGGGGCTCTGGTCAGTCTATCCCCCTGCCTCGAAGACGGTCAAATTGAAATTTCGTGACGGTCGGCATGGTGGGAACCTTCGACGGAATCCGAGGAGCGTTGACACACCAGACAACTCCGACCGTATCATTTGATTGATTTCCAACGAATCGTCTTTTGTGAGCGTTGTGCGTCGAGTCCTTCGAAATCCTCCACCCCGGTTCTGCACGTGGCTGAGACGAATCCTCCGAAGAAGTGGCGGCTGAATCGGCGCGCCGTGATCTCCCTTGTTGTCCTGTCCGTGGTTGTGGGGGGCGTGCTGCTGACCTTGCAGCTCACCCGGCCTGCTCGGCTTGGCAACGAAGCGGCCCGGCAAATCCAGTCGCTGATCGCCGAGAGCGAGAACTTGCTTAAAGAAAGCCGAGAGGCCAAGGACGAGGAAACGGCTGAGACGAATCTTCGTCGGGCGGCCCTTCGATCCGATCAGGCGCTACGGCACCTCAACTCCTATCTGGAACGGAACCCCGACGATCCGGAGATGGCGTTACTTCAGGCCGAATTGATGGCCGATCGTGCCACCGGAGTCGTCGGGCCGTACGAGGAGCGTGTTGCCCAGATTCACCAGCGGATTCTCGTGCGCTTCTCGAATCTGCCGAAGGAGGACCTCGACGAGGTCCGCTTCCGCCTGGCCGATCTCTACATCCGCTTGAGTGACGCGTACCAGACCGATTACCAGCAGGTCGGGTTGGCCGAGCAAGGGGTGGCTCAAGGACGCTATCCCGCGGCGATCGAGCTGGCCCAGGCACTCGACCAGGAGGATCCGCGCACGCAGGCGCTGCTGGGCAAAGCCCATGAGGGTCGAGGGGACATTCAGGACGCCCTCGAGGCCTACCGAAACGCCTGGAACCTCTATCCCGAGGCCCTGGCAAACGCCCCGGATGACGAAAAATTGACCCGGGACATTCTGGAGGTCGCCTGGCGGTGGGCGCGGCTTTATCGGGATGAGCGCGAGGAACCCGAGGAGGCTGATCGGGTCCTGACGGAGCTCGCCGGGCTCCTTCCCGATTCCGCCGAGGCCTTGCTCGTTCGCTATTTCTTCTTCCGAGAGTCGGATGACATCGAACAGGCCAGCAAAGCTCTGGCAGACGCCCAGAAACAGGCCCCTCGCGATCCGAAGGTGCTGATCACCGTCGTTGAACACAGCCTCGAACAGGGTGACACGACAACCGCCAGGGACGTCTTCAAGAGCATCCCCGACGAGTACCGCCGCGAGAATTCCCAGCGCGTCGCCATGCTCGGCGGTCTGATCGAGCACTACGAAAATCGGCCCGCCGAAGCCATGAGGCTGTGGGACGAGGCCCTGAAAATCGCCGGCGGCAACGACGCCGATCTGACCTGGTGGAACGCCTATGTCTCACTCAAGACGGGGGGGAGCGAGGGGGACAGGCAACTGATCGACCAGTTCAAGCGTCTCACTGGCGGCAACGAAAGCGACCCCCGCTACCAGTTGCTCCAGGCCCTCGACTTGATGGCTCGCGGAAAAGTGCAGAACGCGATCACGACTCTCGAAGGTCTGCGAGCGCGAGGAGGCAACCCGCTGCTGGTCCAGAACAAGGCAACCCAGTCTCTGGCCGCTTGCTATGTGCTGGTCGGCCGTCGCGAGGACGCCGAAACGCTTTTCCAGGATCTGGAGGAGGCCGATTCCGACTCGTCGCTGGAGATGGTCATCAACCATGCCAACCTTCTGGAAAGTCTGGACAAAACGGGCGAAGCCATCGAACGGCTTCGGACAGCCCGGACCACCTTTGGCGATGATCCCGCCTTGCTCGTGACCCTCCTTCGGCTCCGGCTCAGCGAGCAGTCGAAACGGCCTCCGAGGACCCGGTCCTGGGCGGCGTTCGATCAGGATGCGGAACGGCTGCAGGAGATGCCGGAAAACGTCCTGCCTCTTGAAAGCCTCCAGCGCCTTGAACTGGAATTGATGCGAGCCGACCGGGATCTTCTGGCCAACCAGCCCGGTCAGGCTGACGATCGGCTCAAGAAGGCTCTGGAGACCTGGCCGACCAACCCCCGCCTCTGGGCCGCCCGGGCCGAATTGCTGAAGCGATCGGGAGACCCCGAAGCAGCCCTTGCACTGCTCGAAGAGGGGCTGAAGGAAGCCGGCGACGGGCCGACACTCCGCTTGACCATGGCCCGCCTGCTGGTCGACCTGGGTCGAGGGCGAGAGGCCCAGAAACGCCTGGTTGATGGGATCGAACAGCTTGGCTCCGACGCGCAACGAGAACTCGTCCAGGCCCTAGGCCGCCTCCGGATGGCCCAGGGGGATTATGACGGAGCCCGCAACGCCTTCCTCTCCTGGAGCAAGCTGGCCCCCGCCGCTCCCGAGCCACTCCTGGAGCTGATCGAGATCGCCTTGCTGGCGAACCGGATTCCCGAGGCGGACCTTTACCTTGATCGCCTCAAGCGATCCAAGGCCGAGGATGCCATCTCCGCTCAGATGGCCGAAGCGTCGATCTTGCTGCACCAGGCCGAACGCGGCGAAACCGCAGCACTGGGCCGAAGCGTCAAACTCATCGAGTCCGTTCTCAAGGAAGCTCCAGGACTGGCCTCGGCTCACATGCTCAACGGGCGAATCCAGGAAGTGAGCGAGAATCCTCAGGCCGCGGCCGATGCCTACCGAACCGCATGGAACCTGGGAGACCGGGAAGCTTTGCTTCGTCTGGCCGATCAATTGGTGAAGCTCGGCCGCGTCGACGAGCTGAAACAGCTCAGGAACGGGTCGGGGTCGGGCTCCTCCGCCGGGATCGGGCTCGTCTCGGCTCAGGCCTTGCTGGCCGTCGGAGCGGGGAGGAACGAGGCCCAACGGCTGCGGGAGTCGGCGGTGGAAGATCCGGAAGCTTTAGCCGTCGCCAATGCCTTGCTCGCTCGGGCGATGTTGCTTGAAGGCCAGTATGATGAGCTGGAACAGTTGCTCGATCAGCAGGCCGAGGATCAGTCGACCCCCACGAACGCGGCGCCGTGGTTCGAATTGATCACCATCCAGGTCCGCCTTGGCCGCGATCAGGCCACTCTGGAGCGGACCATCGATCGCGCCCTCAAAAGCTCAACCGGGATCCCGTCGGAGTTGCTGGAAGCCCGGCTCCGCTGGACTATCGGAGATATCGAGGCAGCCGATCAGATCATGGAAGCCGCCCTGGACAACGAGATCGTCAACCCGGACCTGATGATCGGCGCCGCCTCGTTCTACCAGCAGACCGGCCGACCCGATCGGGCCGAACCGCTGCTCGAACGCCTGATGGAGAACCCGAGCGTCGCCGCCGGCGCGGCCTTGCAACTGGCAATGGTGCTGTCTGAGCGCGCCTCTGGCGATCCGGAAACCTGGCAGCGGGCGCGGGATCTGGCCAGCAACGGCCCGATGATTCCCGAGCGTCGGCTGGCGATCGGCGTGGTTCAGTCTCGGGCACCGAATCCCGAACAACGCCGCGAGGCGATTCCGGTGTTCGAAAACTTGATGGCCGACCTGCCGCTGATGGATGGCCGGGCGGTCCAGGCCCGCAACCAGCTTGCCCGGCTGCTGATCGACCTGGGAGATGCCGACCGCGCGGCCCAGATCACCGAAATCTCGGCCGACTCGCCGACCGCCCCCGCCGAGGCGATCGTGCTCCACGTTCGGGCCTTGCTCCGGGCCGGTCGCCTGGCCGAGGCCGGTTCGCAGCTCAGCCGCCTGGAATTGCTCCGCCCGGGCGATCCGGAGGTGGCCGACCTCCGATCCGATCAGCTGATCCGGGCCAACGCCGGCAACCCGAGCGATCTGGTCGAGCAGGTCAATAATCGATTGACCTCACCCGGCGGCGATCTGTTCGCCCGGGCCGCGGCGTTGCAACTGCTGACCGTCGGCACTCCTGAGGCCATTGAAGCAGCCGATCAGATTGCCCAGGACCTGGCGAAGGTTACCCCGGGTTCCCAGTGGGTTTCCGGCCTGGTGCTGGCGATCCGTGGCCGATCTGAAGAGGCTCTGGAGCAATGTGCCCTGGCTGTTCCGGATCTCGATCTGACCGACCAGACCGCCCGGGTCGGCGTGACGGAGGCCGTGCTTCAGGCGGTTCAGGCCGCCCCCATCGATCAGCGCATCACGCAGGTTGACCGCGCTCGGCCGATCATCGCCACAATGCTCGAGAAGCGACCAGGAGACCCGGACCTGCTGACGGCCTCGGCCATCCTCTGCCATCATGCGGGAGAGTATCAGAAGGAAGCCGAGCTTTACCGCGCGATTCTGGAGCGACGGCCCGGCGATCTGCTGGCGCTGTACAACCTTGGCCTCGTCCTCTCGGAAGGGCTCGAACAGCCGGAGCAAGGCCTGGCGGAGATTGCTCGGATGGAGAGCCGGGTCGGGCCGGTTCCTGCCGTTCTCGGCGCCCGAGGGGTGATCTTGATTCGTCAGGAGCGCTTCGACGAGGCGATCCAGGCACTCGAACAGGCTCTTGCGATCGAGCCCACTGCGGCCCGGCATTATTACCTGGCCCTTGCTTCCTTGAAATCTGGCCGAGACGAGCTCTTCCGCACCCATCTTGCCCAGGCCCGCACCCTCGGCCTGGATCCCAACTCGATCGACCAGTGGCATCAGGACGATCTGCAAGCCATCCTCGCCCGCTGAGCCGCATTGGTCGAGGCGGGCTTGAGTTCAACCGAGCTTCGAATACCCCTCCTTCGACTCATCCTCGGAGGAGGGGTTCGTTCGTTTCGCGCAAGCGATTCAGATGTCACCCACCCCAAAGTCTCACTGAAGAACATCAAGTCTGTTCGACTCTTGATCCAAAAGGAGTGAGTGAGATTCGGAGAAGGTGGTGTGTTTGTGACGGATCACGGTTGCTCTGGTAAGACTCGGCCCCACGGTCGAATCTTCCCGGCCCTGACCTCAAGACCAACCGGCGGCGAAGCCTTCGTGATGGGAAGAGGCAACCAGGGGTAGAAATCCTCAGACGGGCGCTCCCCCCATGGTCCCTCCGCGTGCAGCAAGCGGGCCGATCACTCGGACAGGGACAGCGTAGGGACAACAAAAAACGCCGCACCAGCCAAAAGGCCGGCGCGGCGTTGAGGTGTTGCGTTGAGCGTGACTCAGCTCAGGTCGAGCTCTGATCAGTTGGCGTCAACCGAGCGGCGACGACGAGCGGCCCGAACGGCCAGCGGCAGGGCGAAGATGCCCAGACCAGCCATGGCCAAGGTGGCCGGCTCGGGGATCGCGGAGAAGTCGCCCGAGAGTCGGCTGGCCGTGAAGTCCTGGTACGCGCCGTTGGTGACGACCAGATTGGTGAAGCCACCAATGATGCTGAAGATGAACTCTTCCCTGAACAGGCCCGGGATGAAGATGTCCGACGTGAAGTCGACGGAGCCGGTGTTGAAGGCCGCACGGCCCGAGCCCACCTGCTGCAGCAAGGCCGAGTCGAAGGTGCCGCTCAGGAGGTTTTCGCCACCCGAACCCATGATGGAGAAGGTTCCGAAGAAACCTTCCTGACCAGAAGCCGTGGCCGCCGTGCTGGATTCGGCCGACAGCATGAAGGTTGCACCCGTGTAGCTCGTCGGGCCCAACGGATCGATCATGAAGACCGGATCGTTGATGGTGAACGTCACCTGCGTCGTGGCCGTGAGGTAGGCCGGCAGCGGATTGGCACCTACAGACCGCGTGTAATTGATCGTGTTGATGCCAGCCGACTGCGAGAAGCCCGCAAACCCAATGGTTGCGGTGCCCTGAGCCATTGCACTGGAGGCAAACGAGGCCACCAGCGCGAGCGCGGCCAGGAAGGTAAATCGTTTCGTCATAATGTTGATGACCTCGAAGGGAAAGGGAAACACCCTGGTGTCAATTCGGTGACCACTGCTCGATTCCCACTACGGGCATCGTTCCCACAGTGATACCGTCGCTCGACTACGATCTTGCCGAGTGATTGCTGAAAGATCAACGGTGCGACCGAAGCCATAACCCGCTGTCCGGGTGTCGACCCGCGTCAGCGGAATCCATTTCCGTTTTTTTATGCTGAAAAACGCCATAACACACGATTTTGGAGAGGAATGGCCATGACTTTGGTGTCTTCTTGACGTAGAATTCGTGAAATACGGGGACCACCTTTGCCTGACTCGCATGGCATCATGTTGCGTTTCCGCAACACGGGTCCATTTGTGTCCTATGGTCAGAGAGGGGTCAGGACTGACCCCATGATTCGAGCATGAGGAGTCGGATCCATGACCACGGGTGAGATTCGAGGCATTGAAGACGACGTCCCGCGGAGCAGGGATCCGCTGCGCCGGGTGGTCGTAACGCTTCTTGCCATCTACCTGGCACCAGTTGCGGTTGTCGTGCTGCTGATTGGTGGACTGGGCATGCTGTGTTCTGCAGTGGCGAGGCTGGTTGAATACGAGTTGATGCCGCAACGGGGGGAGTTGCGTCGAGACAGGACAGCGCGAATGCTCTCTGTGCCTCACCTGCACGGTGTGGTTAGAAGTCGATCGCCTGGTTCGTAAGTCCGTCCCGAGGTTCTGCATGGGGTACTCTGTTGCCAGTTCCTGGTCACTCACTCACTTGAAGGTTGGGATTCTTGATCCAATCGTCGATGCGTTGGTTGAGTTCGGTGACGAGGGCTGTCACAAACTCCTCGCTCGCACTTTGGGCAACGTCTCGTTCCCTGGAACTGATTCCACGATCGACCTGTATCTTGAACATCGCTGGCCGGTGCTGGAACTTGCGCTTCGTTTCGTTGGCATCAGGATCCCAGCGCCCATCGTGCCAGAACGAAAAGTAAGATTCGATATACTCTTCCCGTCCCGCTTCGGGACGAGTGAAAATCATTGCCCGGAAAGGAACGGTCGTTGACACCTCGGACTCGTCCTCGGGGGAACTGGTCGCTCCGGCGGTTTTCACTGGCACGTTGACCCGCCGTGTTTTTCCGGTGGCCTGATACCCCTGAGCAGGGAAGCAAATGTCTGGCGAGTGAGGAAAGACCTGGGTGGCTGGCCCAAATGCAACCAGCACCTTGAGCGTCACTCCCGTGTGGTTGTTCGCATAAAAGCGGTACATATAATCCGAGCATCCAGCAATCTGTTGCGTCTCGGCTTCCAGTTCTTCTTCCTTGATCATCTCCCAGTGCCCTCCCAGTGATGTGGGAAGGTCTCGCAGAGGAAACGGAGACTGTTTGACGCTCAGCGAGGCATCGGCAAACAGTTGTTCCTGGCGGATCCGCACCACGCCCGACGCTGCCACCAGCACACAACCCACGATCATCCAGATCCAGGGAGACGGCCCAAGGGAGCGACGCGCAACCGAGGTAGGCTGGTCAAGCTGGGGCTGATCAGGCACGAAACATCTCCTCCGGAGGTTATGTTGGGCCATGCAAGACAAGAACCGAGCAGAGTGAATCCGAAGATCGCACGGGTGGGTGAAGCTCGTGTCAGCTCAATTCAATGCCTCAGCAGGCACCACGAGCACACAGAACCGCAGGGATCGTCAGGATGAGAATTTTCAGATCAGCCGAGAGGGACCAGTTCGCGATGTAGTCGAGATCCTGGTGAACCATCCCCTCGGTCCCATCGCTACGGCCACCAATTTGCCAGGGGCCAGTGATCCCAGGCATCACACTCAAACGACGGTTGAACGCTTCAGAATCGAGGGCTTCGAGCCGGTACGAGTCGCGAAGCTGTAACGGACGAGGACCGACCAGACTCATTTCACCGCGGAGCACATTAATCAGTTGCGGCAGCTCATCGAGACTCGAACGCCTCAAGAAGCGACCCAATGGAGTGACTCTCGGATCGCGCCGAATCTTGAACAGCACGCCACCGGCCGCCTCATTGTGCGATTCAAGGTCGCTGAGCCGACGCTCGGCATCGGCAACCATGGTGCGGAACTTCAGAACGTAGAAGGGTTCACCGCCGCGACCGAGACGAAGCTGACGAAAGAAGACCGGTCCAGGAGAGCTCAGCCGCACTGCCGCGGCAATCACCAGCATCAGCGGTGCCAGCAGCACCAGCCCGAGGGCCGAGGCCGAAAAGTCGATGGCCCGCTTGAAGCGTGAGGCGATCGTCGTCGGGGCTACGGCGAGCGAAGGGCCTGGCAACACCAACGCCTGATCCGTAGACGTCCCTCCCCCAACCATCCGGGCGATCTGCTCGGATAAGAGTACGGATTGGGTCGTCGTAGTGCTCATTGGGCGGTATCTCCAGGGTGAGTGCTCAGGAGTGAGATTCAGCAGGAGGTTCTCATGACCGCAGGCTGAAGATGGCTTCATTGCCGGTCAGAAGAACGCTTGAAGTCAGGAGGAGAGGTGATCGGTTGAGAGATCGCTGCAAGCTAAAAACGTGTGCTGATAATCATGCGATCAGAAAATACCCGAACTGAGGCGTTCCGAGGATAACCGTGACGGCAGCATAGCAACGCGTTCAGGCATCGTCAACTAGCAGCGTTGCACCACCTCTCCCATGTCGCTTCAAGACAACATGCTGTGGCGTCGTGAAGAAACAATGAACTGCCGCAGCATCGTTCATCGGCTTCCAGAACCCAAAATTGCCGGTGACCAGAATTCAGCACTCGCCATGCCAGAGTTGTTCGTCCAAGGCTTTGGAACACCATCTGACTCCTCGACCAGCACTGAAGGTTTGAATCCTCAACATCCGTGTCGAAGCAATGTGCCACGTGGTGGCCTCCCTTCTGATAGACAGTAGTCCCGCGTTCGTGACACCCGTTCTCCGGTTTTTGGTGATTGAAAAACCCATGAGGGTCAATGCTGCACCATGAATGGGCTCCTGCCGAAGGCGACCAAGCGTTCCGATCTGCCCATCTCAATTGCACCACTGCACACCAAAAGCACAGCGAATCCTCTCCGTGACAGCACCTCGGCGTCCCTCAAACCGCAGCAACCAGGCCCAGGAGTTCCGCGCCGAAGCGACGAGGTTCTCCGCAATCGAGCATCGTTACGCGACGACCCCCATTGCCGTTTCCAGCAGGTGATGATCGCAGACACAACCCAACCACCAAGAAAGGGCACGTTCAGGCAAGGCAACCCGGGATGGGAACGGCAGCGCACCTCCGCCACAATCGTTTCAAATGCACAACTTTGAGCATAAATCTCATTATCAGACACTAAGGCCACGACCCGAAAGACCGGACGCGGCATCCCCTTTCGATTCCCAAAACAACTCCCCCAAGACACAATTTGCACTCATGGATGAATGGATAAAGTGTCCGAAGATACTGAGGGAAAACAACGGGGGACGAGCAGAACGCTCAACACGGCAAGCCTCGCCGGTGGCCCTGACCGTGTTCCGCTTAGTCTGCGACCAGGGCCGCGCGTTCCGATCGGGTCCGGACCGGCAACGACCTGATCAGGATCGTCGAGGGATGGCTCAAAGTCTCTGGTCTTGCCCGACTTCAAAGGATCCCGACGTCGCTCCAGCGTTGGGGTCAACACCGCGACGAACCTGTTGGAGCGGGACGTGACCAGCAACCCGGTCCACGATTTCCATAGCAAGGCCGACCTCCCTTCGTCCAACCAACCCTGACCATTGGACCGCCAAGGAGATTCGCGGCGCTCTCGTTGAGCCGAGTTCCTGGTGAACCTCGGGGATGGATCTCCGGGACGCCCTGACCGATCCCCCCCTGCCCTTGCTGTTCCACCTCCGTGCTTCAATGACCTTATATCTGATCGAATTTCCGCTCGATGTCCGTTGGATCCGAACTTGGGGGCCCACTCCCCTGCCCTGCGATTGCCGCCGATAACTGATGGTTCGGCCTCGGTTTCACAACCGAATCGGCCCAACAACAGACCAGGAATCCAGGGTCACTCGATCCCTTGACACCCTGGCAACGTGTCTCCTTGATCCCTTGATCAATGACTGACCAGGGTCACTCAGTCCCTTTTGCCAGTCTTGGCGCCTTGAAACCAAGGCGCCTTGAAAACCTGGCTCATTGAATTTCCAGGTTTGCCACGCAGATGGCAAACCATGATGCTCAAAACACCAAGAAGCCAATTGACCAAGGAATCCCAACTCCGTTGAACTCTAAGGGTTCTTGCTTTCTTGTTATCAATGATTCGTTTTTACCAGGGATTCCCAGTAACCTTGGCTTTATTGAGACCAAGGACCTCAGAGTGACAACTTCCCTTGGATTCAAGGTGTTTTAGCGATCATTGTAACTGCGTTGTTGAGATACCTTGGCTCCCAGGGATCCTGAGAACCTTGATGACTTGGTGAATTGGTCCTTGGCTTTCAATGGTTCGAGAAACCATGACAACCTTGGGACATTAGCCATCAAGGGATTTCAGGTTTCTTGAGCAACTTGATGACCGAGAGAGTGTCATGACCAGGGAACACTGAAAACCTTGGAACCTTGAACAAGAAGCAACCCAGAAAACGACAGGGCTTACGAAATCAAGGAACCCTGCCATACACGTTGCCAAGTTCACAAAAGAGCCCAGCTTCCCTGAAGAATGATTGAACCAAGGTGCTTGATCCAACTTGCGGATCAAGGAATCGAGGCGAACCGTTTGCCTTGATTCCCGGGAACATTGGAGTCGATGGGAATTGCAAGCCGATACGCACAAGGACAATGGTTCCCAGGAACCAGGATGCCTTGAACGTTGGGTTGCCTGATTCAAAAGGCTCCAGGAAGCCTCGGAACCAGGCAACCAATAAGCCGAGATCTTGTCGCAACACGATTTTTGATCGCATGTTGCGACTGACCCTTGATCGCTTTCGGTCGGCGAGGTCTGCCGATCGAGAAGACGGGCAGGGGACTACCGATCGGGGAGGAACGGTCGATGCGGAGCGTCGCCGTGACCAACGCAAAAGGAGGGGTCGGCAAGAGCACGACCGCCATCAACCTGGCAGCCAGCCTGGCTGACCTGGGACGGCGAGTGCTTCTGATCGACGCCGACCCGTCGGGCAATGCGTCGCTCGGCCTCTTCCCGGCAGGGTTGCCGTCGGAAGGGTTGGCCGACCTCTTGCTCGACGACGCAGAGATGGCCGATGTGGTCTTGCCCAGCAGTGTCGAGGGGCTCGACGTGATCCCTCCCGGGGATCGTCTCGGCTCCTGCTCCGATCAGATGGGAGGCAGCCAGGGGCTTGGCCAGGGCAGAGAGTTCCGGGTCCGCCGCGTGCTGCGTCGGGTCTGCGATCACGATGTCGTGATCCTCGATACCAGCCCCGTGCAAACGCCCCTCAACGTGGCCATCCTTTATGCCGTTGGCGAGGTCGTCATCCCGATCGACCCGTGCATCGCCGCCCTGGCTGGGGTCAAGACACTCGAAACCTTGATCCGGGAGGTCGGCTCACTTCGCCAGGAATTTACCGACGCCGGGCCTCTGATGCTCACCGGCGTCCTGATCACCCGGGTCGATCGGACCCTGGTGGCTCGCCAGATCGAAGCCGAAGTGCGTGACTACTTCGGCGACCTGGCCTTCGAACGGTCGGTGCCGACCTCGGTCCGCTTCCGGGAAGCCTATGCCCGGGGCGTCCCTCTGGTCCGTTACGATCCTTACGGAGCCGGGAGCCGCGCCTATCAGGCCGCGGCCGAAGCGTTCCTGATCCGGGGCGGCGAGTTGGTTGATTCGGCTCGCACCAAGCCCGATGGGAACACGTTGCACGAAGCACCCTCCGAGGATGACGCACCGATCGAGGAGCAGGGCGGCGCTTCCGGCGCCGCTGCGTGAGAGCCGTCGACCCGGCGCGACGGCCGGCCACCGGGCGAGGGTGCCTGGCCGTCGCGGCGACGGTTTGACCAACGCGCCACATCCAATCAAAACCAGACGCCGAGCCAGGCCAGGCGCTCAACGAAACATCACAAAGGGCAGGGGGGGCGACTCGAATGAGTACAACCAGACGCGGGGGAATTCCGGGCCCTGAGAGCCGAACCGGACTGGTCCGACCCGCGATGACCGAAGCCGAGTTCGAGCGCCGGATGGCCGCCGCTGAGGCCACAGCCGCTCCTCGATCTTCCTCCTCCGCGAGTGATGGCGACGACCGGCCATCGGTCGATCCGGAACCGGCTGCCGAGGTCGAGTCGGCTCCGAAGTCGTCAGGGTCATCCCCCTCGACAGGATCATCGCGATCGAAAAGTCGGGGCAGGGGGGCTGCCAAGCTCCGACGCGTTCAGCGCATGTTCGCCATCGAGGAAGAGCTGGACAAGAAGCTCTGGCTCTACGCGATCCACGTGGGCAAGGACCGTTCTGAGGTCGTCAACGACCTGCTCCGGCCACTCGTCGGATCGATGGTCCTCTACGACTCTCGCGACCGACGCTCCAGCCGCCAAGGAGATGGCGACTCGGAAAATTGACCTCGTCCCCCCATGACGAAGCTGTCAACGAGGGGGGATCGGGAATCACTCTGCCGGACCTGCTCGAGATGGGACGTGGCCAGAACCCAGGATCATCCGGTAAGCTGCTTCCCGATCTTGATTGCCCCATCGGTGACGACGACACGTCCCGAAGCTTGTTCTCGATCGTGCCACCCCTCCGGATTGACCTCGCATGCTCGACACCCAGGCACCGCCGGCCACGGCGCCGACCCCTCGATCCGATCGCCTGCTCTCGATCGACGCCCTCCGAGGGCTCGACATGCTCTGCATCGTCGGCGGCGATCGCCTGGTCCTGGCCTGGGCGGCCTGGTCGGGCTCCGTGACCGCCTCGACCGTCGCCCAGCAGTTCGAGCACATCGACTGGGAAGGATTCCGCTTTTACGACCTGATCTTTCCGCTCTTCCTCTTTCTTGTCGGAGCCGTCTTGCCGTTCTCTCTCAGCAAGGCGGCCGAGCAGGGCAAGGGAGCAGTCTCCCGTCGGATCGGCCGCCGGGTGATTCTGCTGTTTGCCCTTGGCCTGCTTTGTAATGGGGTGTTGCAGTTTGACTGGGAGAACCTACGGATCACGGGGGTCCTGCAGCGGATCGCCATCTGCTACGGAATCGCTGCGGTGATCGTGATGAACACCTCCACGCGTACCCAAATTCTCACTGGTGCGGCTATCCTGCTTGGCTACTGGGCCTTGCTGGCGGGAGTCGCTCCCCCAGGAGGGACGGCGGGCGATTTCTCCAAGGAGGGAAACCTTGCCGGATGGGTCGATCGCCACTATCTGCCCGGGAAGATCCTCGAACCGTATTACGGGTTTGGCGACAATGAAGGGTTACTCTCAACAATCCCGGCTGTCGCCACGGTCTTGATGGGTGCGTTGAGCGGTGCCTGGCTGCGATCGAAACGACAGACCCCCTGGCAGAAGGCACTCGGCCTGCTCCTGGCCGGCATCCTGAGCGTGATCATTGGCACGCTCTGGGGAGCCTGGTTTCCCATCATCAAAAATTTATGGACAAGCTCGTTCGTGCTCGTCGCTGGCGGTTGGAGTCTGATCCTGCTGGCCGCCTTCTACACCTTGATCGATGTCTTGCGGTGGCGGCGATGGGCGTTCGTTCTCGTGGTCGTTGGCGTCAACGCCATCACGATCTACGTCGTACCACGGTTCCTTGACTTTGACCGGATCGCCCAGTTCTTTCTGGGAGGGGTCTACACCCTCTCCGACCGCCTGATCCCCGGCGACTTCCTTCCCGTGGCCGCGGCAATCGGAACTCTGCTGGTCCAATGGCTCTTCCTGCTGTATCTCTACAAGCGTCGCCTCTTCCTTCGCGTCTGATCCTCACGGCCCCCAACCCGCCGCCCCAAAACCGCCAGATCAGGCATCATCGTCCGCGAAGAGCGACGGCTGATCGGGAGGATTCTGCCCCTTGAGGCGGGCGTCAAGCGCCTCAAGGCAAAACCGTTCCAGGGCGTTCCGGGAGCGACGAAGCCCGGGATGTGCCGCCTTGACCTGGGCCTTGATCGTCTCTCGATCGGCCGAAGACAGGGCTTCCCAGCGAGCTTTGAGTTCGGCAATGCGAGCCACCTCGGCCGCCTCTTCTGCCCGAAGTCGCTCCTCAGCTTCGAGTTCCTCTTCTCGACGCCGTCGCTCCTCCTCGGCGACAGATGCTTCGGCGCGGGCGAGCTGCTCGGCATCGTCGGGGGGGATGTATCCTTCGGGAGCCTGATAATCGTCTCGGATCGAGGATACAAGATACCCTGCCGGGTTCTTGGCCAATCGCTTATCGTCCTGCCTCGCCATCCAGTCAAAAATGGCGACTTTCGAACGGATCATCTCCGGGGGGTATCGCTCAACCAGTTCGACGGCAATCCGAGGGGTGACCCCCCGATCCGTCAGCACCGCCATTAGCTCCACGCGTTCCTCGGCGGTCGGCTCAATCGTCGATCGCCCCCGCGGACCTCGGAGAAAAACGATCTGCCAGGATCCTCGTGTCTTACGCAGGTAGCGGGCCTCCTCGCTCATCGGTTCCAGAAACCCTTGTTGCTCCAGCTCGGCAATCGCAGGACGCAGGCGGCGTTTTAATTCGGTCGGCTTGTACGATCGGCTCAGGCCTATGTGCTCGCAGGCAAACGTGCGCAGATCGAATTCAAGCCGTTCACATCGATAAAATCGCTTATCGAGGAATCTGAAAACGCGTTTTGTTGTCGGAAGTCTTAATTTTAAATAAAACTCAAGATCGATCTGTTTCAAATTTCCGCTTTGAAAACTTCGGAAAATCACCTCATTCCACTTAAAACTTGAGAGCGGAGGAGGGGCGTTTCCTCGTTTACCTCGCTTTTGAGTCCCCCCTCCCTGGGATGCCCCAACATTCCGGGAAGGACGACGACGTTCACGATCAAAAAGCGTAACATTATCCAACACGTGAAAGTTTTCATCAACCCAGCTTTTTTCTGTGTTATCCCACCATGCATTTTCATATGAGAGGACAATTCCCACCCAGCGATGCAGGGCCTCCTCGATCCTCCGGTAGCTCTGTCCCGTCTGAGGCCAGCCCAGCAGTTCAATCAATTCGTAGCGAGAAAAATTGACTTTTGGCTCGGTGAAGTTGTTCCATCGCTTGGTCAACTGGATGAGGCCAACGAGGATCTCGTCGTCCATCGACGTTGGCAATCCGTGTTTGGCTGTCCCCATGATGGTCAGTCGGCGCACGATGGGAGGTCCGTCGCGGCGATCGAGCCGGTCCTCGAACACCAGCGTGGTCTGGCCGTCGGGAACCCGATCCGCGAGCGAGGCGATCGGGAACTCGGCCAGGTTCAGCTCGTCCTTGAAGGCAGGCTCCGCCGCGTTCTCGTCGGTGGGAATCTGGTCGTCCAGATCGTCGAAAAGTGAGGCGTCTCGATCGGGCTTGTCCACGGCGGCGGTCCTGTTCCAGGGGCGTTCCGGGAGCCGAAAGTCCGGAACGGTCTCTTTCCGTCCCCGTGCAGAAATCATGCAACAACAACGGGGAAATCTCCAAAGAATTGCTCTCCCCTCGCGCGCTCTCACGCACGCGAGCGCGCGTTGTTGTTGTTCTAAAACAAAAGTCTTAAAAACAAAAGTCTAGGGAAACGTAAATCCTTATAAGAAAAGGGTTTACGGAACCAAAGTATGCTCGGTTAATCGTTAGGTGCACGCCAAAGGGTGTCCGGTTAATCGGTAGGTGGACCGCAAAGTATGCTCGGTTAATCGGTAAAGGCGCCCAAAATTTTAAGAGGTTCAGGCGAATGGCGCCCAGAATCTTTTCTGGCGATCTGTTCTCTATGGGCGGTTAATCGTGAGTGCACGGGGGTCGTTGTGGAAAACATCTGAGCGGATCATCAAGGGTGTCCGGTGAATCTGTAGCACAAGCGTTCACTGCTCGTGGAATCGTCGATCTACAACACCAGCCCTTTGGATCGAAGCAAGCCGATAGAGTCATGATCACATTCATGTTTGGCTGCATGGTCGGAGAGCGGAGGACCTGCTGGCGGAGGGTGTCCGGTGAATCTGTAGTACAGGCGTTCACAAACGGAAGGATTCCGTGACGGTCAAGCAGGCGGCTGGTGCTCGGGAAGAGTCGGGGCTGCACCGACCGGAATCCGCACCGTGGGCAACTTTCGGATGAGGGGCGAAGGGTGTCCGGTTAATCGGTAATAGACCTTTGGAATCCGAGCAACGCGGGGAAGGCCTTTAGGGTGTCCGGTTAATCGGTAGTGCAGGGCAGTTCGAGTCCTGTTTCACTGACTTTCGGTCTGAATCGTCGCAACAATCGGCGAGGCAATGGCCGCGAGACGCTCCAGAATGCCCTCAGAGGCGATCCTGGAGCGTCTGTCGACGTTCTGGACGTTTCGGTCTGAAAGGCCGTCCTGGCGCGTTCTGAGAGCTTGGCGTTTCGACGGAATCAGAGGCCGTCTCGTGCACGCAAGGGGGTTCCGAGCCGCGAGAGCAGGTCGCGCCACCCCGATCGTGATTCCTGTTCGACTTGCTCTTCCAGCTCACCGAGGCGATCGATCAGCCAGGAGGTCGCTCGCTCTGAGCCGGGAGCGAGCGAGGGGCGAGGGACGTCTCGAGGGGCCGATGCAGGGGGAGGCAAGACGTTCGAACGATCGGGAGCAGGAGGGAGCAACGGGGAGGGGTCGAGGCGTTCCCGAAGCTCGGCCCGGAGTTCAGCCACCTCGTGCTGAAGGCGGTCGAGTCGGTCGAGATGCTGCTCGAACAGGGCATTCTGTTCCTGGTAGAGCTGTCGGACGGCGGCCACCAGAGCATGCTGAAACTGGTCGTTGGTCCGGATCAAGTCGTCCTGGCCGTCTCGGACGGCCTGGAGTGCTCGCGTCACGTCGTCGCTTTCCGGTTGATTGGAGAGTGCAGGGGACGCCAGAGACCGGTTTGAAGAGACGACGGGAGACGAAAGCCCTCGAGGCGCCGGTGGGGAGGCAAGGCCCGCTTGAGGTCCCGAAGGCAGTTGCACCAGAAACCGACGTCGGCCCAGACCCAGCTGATCCCCATCGCGCATCGCGACGACAAGAGGGGACGGCTCGCCATTGATCGTCAGACCAGACCCGGCGAGGTTGACGAGAAAGCTCCCCGAAGCCGACCGAACGAGGACGGCATGGACCCGGGCAACCATTTCCCCTTCGACTCGCAGAGCGCAGGCGCGGCTCCGTCCCAGAAACGACAGCTCCGAAAGCATCGAGGCTGCCTGATCGGGATCATCCTCGGGCCGCAGCACCAGCGGGGCAAAGGAATTGCCTGCAGCCAGCGGGTCGATCTCAGGTAGAACCAACGGGTGGCGGTTCCTCGCCGAGCCGGGTTCGAGCAGCTCGACACGGTGTCCGGCCAACTCCAGGCCACTTCCAGGCCGGAGCCAGGAGGCTCGGGAACCGGGTGCCGCATCATCGAACCGCGTTCCCGTCCGGGAAACTAGATCAACCGCGAAGACCCCGTGAGCATTTCGGTGCAGGTAGACATGCCTGAGGCTCGCGTCCCGGCTCAAGACCGGAATGTCAGCCGTCGAGGCTCGTCCAATCAGGGCAAACGGACGGTTGATAATCGCAATGGTTCCCTGGCCATCGGGTCCTATCAGTCGCAGGCGGAGCCCTCCCGTAGCCCAGAGCGTGGACTGCAGGGCCGGGATGTTTGAGCCAGCCGGTTCAGGGTGACCATCGGGACGAGTGATGAGGGTCCTCCCTCGCTCATCTTTGGAGGATTCAAGGGCCAATCAGTGCCCACGACGCAGTGTAGCAATCGCTGTACCGAATGAAAGCATGTTAGGTGACGCTCATGGAACGGTGTCAAGTTCAAGTTAGTCTTGCCAAAATGGCATGAATAACCGGGCAGAGCCTCCAGGACGACGGCCGGATTGGTGTCATTATGGCAGTATTGTTCGGGAAACTCAAGACGAGAGCCGAACACAACCTGTTTCTGGTTATTGCTTTAGAGGAATATTTCTGCAATTGGTACGCTGGTTGCATCCCAAAGATGGATGCCATTCGGGCCGTGTGGGATCGAGTAGCAGTGGTTTCGTCTCACTGGCGACCCGTATTGAGCCAGCGAGTGTTGTTTTCACGAGACGTCCGGGTTCCGGGGACCGTCCCCCGTGCGCGCTGGGCGTGTTCAAAACAAACAAAGGATCGGGGAGGGAGAACGATGGCGATCGAACGTTGGGATCCGTTCCGCGAGATGGTGAGCCTCCGCGATGCGTTCAACTCGCTCTTGCAAGAGAGCTTTGTGAGGCCTGATAGCCTGCCCTCGGGAGGATCAGCCTTGGTGTTGCCTCTGGACATTTCGGAAACGCCAGAGGCCTTCGTGGTCCGAGCGTCCTTGCCTGGAATCAAGCCTGAAGACGTTCAGGTAACCATTCATGGCGATACCTTGACGATTCAGGCCGAGACGCAAACCGAGCAGGAGCAAGAGCAAGAAACGTGGCACCTCCGCGAGCGGCGGCACGGGACCTTCCGCCGGACGGTAACCCTCGCGGTCCCTGTCGACGCGGATCGCGCAACGGCTGAGCACGATCATGGAGTTTTGCGGCTCACGCTGCCGAAGGCCGAATCGGCTCGTCCCAAGCAAATCAAGGTGGGGCCGGCTGCCTCTCGGTCCTCCTGAGAGGGGACAACGCATTACCCCCCAACCATTTCACCGAGAACCAGCACTTTGGCATAAGCCCTGACCGATTGTCGGTGCTCCTCAAGGGAGCATTCGGACAATCGGCCAGGGTTCTCAAGAACCGTGCCGTTACCCTCTACGCTTGCGGAACCATGGGATCAGAGGTCGGCTCTTTGGAGCAGGATCTTCCCGGTTTGGCCGAATCGATTCACGGTTTCCGGTTGGTGGCGAAAGGGGTTGGTGACCCGGAACACTCTGAGGAGGAGTTTCTTCTGAAGGGGTTGTCGTTGTCCTCAAGGGAAAACCCGACAGGCCCCGACCACTGTTCCCGACTGGAGGAGTCACGTCGGGGAGCATTCGGAGGCGAAAGGGTCTTGGCTGGGGCGGCGTCGGGGAATCGTTCGGATCGGTGGGTTCGTTCGGATCGGTCGGCGGATCGGTGGGTTCGTTCGGATCGGTGGGTTCGTTCGGATCGGTCGGCGGATCGGTGGGTTCATTCGGATCGGTGAGACGCTCCAAGACGGTGAATGGTTCGGGAGCAGGATCAATCAGGCCGCCATCATTGGTTGTCGAGATCAACCACGTCCCAACACCTTCCGGTGCCGGATCCGGGAAGAACTGAAACTGAGCCGAAGGCGTTTCAGCTGAGAGAACAACGGACGCGGGATCAAAGTGTCCCGGTCCATTGCTACTGGGAGTGATTGTGACCGGACTGACCGGAGGATCTCCCTGAAGCGAGACACTAAACGAGGTTGAGGACTCGCCCGCGAAACATTCGACCGGAGTCGGAACATCGAACCGATAACCGGATTGAGTGTCCGGAATCTCGATGGTCACCACGTCCGATCCGATGGCCTCAAGACCCGAAACCGTGACCAGATCCATCCGATACTCGTAGGTCCCGGGCGAGGGACTGAGATCGACGATACTCGCGCTCTTGTGACCGACCAGCGGCTCAAACGGATCGTCTCCACCCGCAGGACGCCGCATCCAGCGAAGCGACCAGGGCTCCGGTCCTCCCGAACCATAACCCGAAGTGGTCAGAATTGCCCCGCCCGGAATCTCCGCAACCGGGAGAATGGTTGGGGGTACCAATGCGACTCCTGGGTCAAAATGAAAGTTCGACTCATTCACAAGAAGAGTCCGATCTGCGAGCCAGTGACGCACCGTCATATTAGGAAGCATTTGATTGCCGTACCCGCGCCCATCCTCGGCGCGTTTGCTGCGTGCTGCCCCTTCATCACGCCAGTAGATGTGCTTGTTGATGTGGTCCGGCTGGTTCAAATTGACCATCACGTTACCGCGAACCGTGGTCGAGCTGCTGCTGTGCAGATCGATAAAGCGAAGGTGATTCCGTTCGATAAGCCCCCACTGGGGGCCGGTTTCAGTCTGATTGACGCTGCTGATCACCGTTTGCAAATTGTCGCCTGAGGAGTCGGTTACCACGAAATAACGAGTCTGGTGCCGCGGAGAGAACCAGGTTTTCGGCATTGGGTAAGGACTTTCCTGGCGATAGCAGTGCGAAACCTGAGAACGTTGCGATTGATTGAGTCGCACAAAGTGCTGAACCGGAAATGATTCCATTGCGCAGCGGGTCAGGCTGATCTCGAACCCTCCTTCGCTGTAAAGGGTGTAATCCGATGCAGACCCGAGATAAGACCGGTCCACAATCACACCGCGATCGCCATTCGTGACATGAAAGCACATGCCTCCTTCTCGAAGATCGAGGTCATGAAAAAGGAGAGCGCGGTTACTTCCCCAGAATCGATATGCCGTTTTCGACCGGGTTGTCAGTTCGCGAGACGCAATCCCCGAAATCCGAAGGTCGAAGTTCCCTTCAAGACTGACGTGGCCGAGGTTGCCTTCGGGATTCGCAGGGGCCAGCAAAATCGGTTTCGCTGCGGCCGAATCACCGTAAGCGCCGAGCATCACTGGACCTCTTCGGTAATTCAGGTCGAGCATGTTGCGAAACGGGAAACTATCTCCACGTCGCAAAAGAATCTGTGTGTATGGGCAATTAAATCGTTTAATTGCCTCCGTGACGCTTTCTAATGGAGCGTCTGGAGACGTTCCCGGCCCGTTGTCGTTGCGATTCGGATGCGTTGATGAAACGTAATAGATCGTTCTGCTTGCCGGCCAGGGTTCGACTGTAATCGTGACCACTTTTCCGGCAAACAGGCACGTTTGCGGTTGCGCTGTTCCTTGCCGATTGTAGCGCGGGGTTAGTACGACCAGATGGGCATCATACTCCCCTTCATGCTCGAAGACCTGAGAAACAAAAAATCCCGTTGCTCGTGCATACGCTTGACCGCTGGCGGGAGAGAGGAACGGGTCATGAAGTTCCTGAGTGTCTGAACGCACGAATCTCCAGAGATAATCGTAATCCTGAGCAGCCATGCGATCGACGTGGGGAAAGAGGGTGGCATCGAACTGAACACCCAGCGGGCCAACCCCACGCGTCTGGCTTGGTCGCACCGAGAACTGAGCCGTCAGCCCGAAGATGGTTGGGTCGTCCAGCGCACTGCCGGTCAAATGCACGTGCTCGATCGACCCATGAGGCGCACCAAGCCGGTTCGAGATCCCGAGCACTCGCGACACCCCTGAGGATGGTCCCAGCAACTCAAGGGGAATGGTTCCCGAACCGATCAACTCTCCATTGCGGAAAAACGAGACATCCGAACCGGATCGGCGAACGGTGAGCACCCAGCGTCGGTACTCCAGCGCAACCCCCGCGTCGGTTGTGAACTCGTCGGCGATCTGAGTGCATCCGGTCCCGAAAACGTGACCCGCCGAGACGGCCGAAACAAACGGAATTCCTCCGCCGAGACCTTCCCCCGACGACACCACACCTCGTTCCTTCAGAGGATGGTTGCCCGAAGCATCCACCGCCGTTCCGGACACCTCGTCGAAGTCATACCAGGCTGTCACACCGGATCTCAGGCTTTCTGGAAGCCCCGCAAACGACACTCCCGTCCCGTTTCCGTGAAGCGTCTCGACCTCGGCCGAGGACAGGGCCTGGCCTAACCAGATCCCCCAGTTGTCCAGCAAGCAAGGCAAGCCCGCGCTCAGCGCGGCATTGCTGCCAAAACTCAGACCCGAGAAGGTCGAGCCAAGCTCAGGATCAGACGAGACATCGAGCGATCCCACTGAGATCCCGTTACGATAGAGCGTGATCACATTTCCAGACCGAACGGCCGCCAAATGAACCCAGCTTTCCAGTGGGGCTTCTCCGAACGTCGCCGACGGACCTCCCGGAAGGGCCAGTTGATACGAACCTGGTGAACCGTCTCCCGCGTGCAGAATCTGGGGATGAGTGCTCAGGACTCGAAGATCCGAACAGTCCTTCGCAGCGAAGAGACCGCTTCCGCCGGTCAGGCTATCAACAACCTCGCTCGTCTTGCGGACCCAGCCCGCCACAGTCCACGCTGTCCCCGACCAATCCGCAGCGAATCGGTGGTCCAACGTTGTCGACACGACCCCTTCCGGAGCAGGGTTCGTGGTTGGAGACCCGCCGGAAAACCGTCGGGCTCCCGCCGTTGTCGGTGGGGCTGCCGGGTTGTCGACGATGTAGTGGACCTCGCTCTCGGTCGCATGGGTCACCCAGTGTTGGCCGTCAAAGGGCGGTCCCAAACCCGTCACCCGGACCACATCCGTGGTGGCAAACGGATGCCCAGGGCCGACCGTTACCTTGCATTTCAGGCGAGGTACAGAGTCACTCTCCAGAGGAATTGCCTCGGTCGCCGCGATCGTGATCGACCGTCGGCCGGTAATGGCATCCGAGGCACGGACTATTACTTCGGGGTTGCCGGCCGATTTGATCGCCAGCTCCGGGACGCTGTCATGATCGACCCGAAGTTCCAGGGAATCGTCCTCCCCGATCGCCTCTGACTCCCCATAAAGGCCAAAGCCGAGTCCCGATCGCGTTGCCCCCGTCAGGGTAGCCGTCCACTCCGATCGACCCGAGAGCAACACCTCGGTGTGCTCGAACCGACGATCTCGAGCGTTCGAGAACATCCGGGCCGAGTCTCCTCGCCACGGGCATCCAGCTGAGGAAAAGCTCCGCCCGTTGACCTGATCCGTCCAACCAGTCACCAGGCTGTCGTGTGCTGCTCGACCACCGAGCGGACCTCCGAGACTTCCAATCCCCGACGGATCCGAAAGATTCCTTCCAGTCGTTGACGTGTAAATGTTTCGACGAGTACCCCCAATCTCATCGAGTGGCCAGTAGGCGATTGTTCCCCAATCGCGCAGGTCTTCCGACCGCAACTGTTCCAGATCGGCCCCCGCTCCCCCGTTGTAGAGCGATGCAATCATTGGGTTGATACGCGTTCCGATTCCGCCCAGCGAGTTTTTGAAGAACGCCGCTCGACAGAGACTGATGGGTGGATAACCAACGGTGTTGTTGGTAGCTCCCAACGTGAAAGACGCCCAACTGTCCAGCGGAGAACCGCTGTAACTGGTCGAGGCAACGGTCACGCCGTCCACGCTGAGATTCAGGGTCCGAGCCGAAGGATTGGTCGTCGCGTCGTGCCAGGCAACCACGAAGTACCAACGCCCCAACTCAATACCGCCAGGAATGGCGGACCGAGGCGAATTAGCGACACTTGCCCCACGGGCCGTGAAGCAGAACTGGTCCGCACCGGTCGGGGAGTTCAGACACAGCAACCATTCCGTGCCGGTTCCCCACTTGCTGGCAATATGGGTGCTGGGTTTCGAGAACCCAACCTCCGAAGGTCGTTTGTTGACACGGACCCAGCAGGCAAACGCAAAATCGATATTGCCGGTTTCCAGGCCGCTCTTGCCAGGACCAACAAGCTGGGTGTGAGACGTACCATTCCAGTGCGCAACGCCGTGTCCGAAAACACCGCGATCGGCACGAAGCCAGAGCAAACGCTCGGGAAGGGCGTCCGGATCGGTAAAAGACATGAGTGGCCCCGATGGGATGGATGCGGGGCCGGCCGCCGGCCGTCCAACGTCGGAAGGCTGGCTTTCGTTCCGTACAATCGTTGCCTCGGTCGTGATCGGCGGCTTGTGACCTTGATTCGATGAGAACAGATCTGAGCAACCGGCAAACACCACCAGCAACGCCCCGACCACCATTAAGGCCGTACCGGAAGGCACAGCCCAACGGCATCGCCGGAGGAGGGAATCGTCAAGGGGGGGAGTCGCGGCAGGCCCGCCCGGCTCTGGCGGCTGATCGTTCATCGTCGAGCAAAACCGGGCTCCAAGGCTCCTCGGCGGGATCATTTTGCCGGGCTCGACGCAACCTGCGGCCGGCCCCGTGACAATGTCCCCCCTGATGGTAGTATCAGAAAAATGAGCCGCCTTAAGCACTTTTTTTGCGGAAAAGGAGGCCATTGCAAACCCCCTCGGAGAGATCCCGTCCGGTCGACCCTCCTGAAGGGAAAAAGAAACCTCAGGAACGCTTCAGCATCGGTTCAAGCCCAACACCGCCCAGACGCATTCCGGGAGCATTATTGGACCACAGCCGGGACGGAGGTCCCCAGCATCTCCGTCGCCTCGGTGCGAAGTCGGAGCAGCGACGCGGAAGCCGGCCGGCCACCTTGTAGGAACTGATCGACCCGGCCAAGCGATTCTCGCGCGCCATCAGGATCTCCGAGCGATGCTAGTGCCATCGCCCGAAGAATCTCGTCAAAGCCGGTCTCGTCGGGACCAAGCTGTAAGGATTGTCTCAGCGCCGCGAGCGCCGCGCTGGGATCGCCCGCCCGAACATAGGCCGCTCCCAGTGTGTTCCAGTACGACTTGCAGCCGGGGTGAATTCGGACCGCCTGCTCGGCCATCGCGACGGCCCGAGGTGGGTCGCTCATGGCGCGGTCTCCGCCGACGGACAGCAGCCAGGCCAGATCGTTCAGATCGTCGGCATAGGCGATCAAGGCACCTTGATCCTCTGGAAAAACGGACGCCACGGCTGCCCGTTGCTCCAGAGCGAGACCACGGATCTCGATCGCCTCGCTCCATCGACCCTGAGTCACCAGAGTCCGCGCCAGACGCTCGCAACACCCCGCCAGGGTTGCCCTCACCGTCGGATCGCTCGATGCCGACGACGCCACGGCGATCCGCAGTTCCAGCGCCTGACGCCGCACCGGCTCCGCCTCCTCGTGCCGATTGAGCGTTTCCAGTAAATCCGCCCGCCGATCGTAGGCATCAGCCAAGGACGCATGTCCCGATCGATCGGCCAACCGGACCGAGATCACCCGACGGCACATGGCCTCGGCCTCCTTGACTCTTCCCATCGCCGCGAATCGATCGACCTGCTCAAGCTCCCGGTCAGACGTTGACTGCGAGACCCAGCTCCGAGCCTGTCCCATAACTGCGGGAAGGCCCATAACAAGCCCCACGATGAGCGGAACCGGAATCATCGAGTATGCATTAAGCATACTGTCGTATGTATACATAAGAATTGCTACAGCAAGCCCAACGACGGCGCCCTGACGCGGGTCCGACCAGGTTTCAACCGGCCGCCGGCGGCTTGTCAACACAACAGGAAGACACAGTAATGCATAAAGGGACGCCAATCCGATAATGCCATAGATTCCCATAAAAATAATCCACATGCTGTCGAGAATCTTGACATCCGGTGCCCGTGCCCGGCCCCCGGCATACGTTGCCCATCCAAATAATGGTCGTTGCATCACATATTTGATCATCCGGTCTTCCATGATGATCCGGAATGCGAATGACCAACCCCGTTGGTTGCCGAGGATTGCATAGATGGTTGACGTCAACGCCTCTCGTGAAACCAGTCGAGAAATGCGCAAGGCAAGATAGATTGGAGGGGCCAGGCTTGCCATCAAGATCAGCAGGCGGTTCCGATGAAGTGACAGGTAACGTACGACACCGATCCCGGTGAGACCCATCAACGCGAACCGGAGCCCCGCCTTGGGAACGACGACCAGCACCGCTCCTGAAGCCAGTAACTCGGGCAATGCGCCAAACCGTGATCGTCCCGCAGTGATCGCGATCAAGAAGATCCCGATGATCAGGAATCCTAGCGCCGCCGTTTCCAGGCAGATGATCGCGCCTCCAATGGCTATTGCCGTCCAGAGGCCAAATGGCACACCGGCAATTTTCGAAACGGCTCGTGTGACCCACAAACTAAAGGCCGAGATTGCTGTCAGGGTGGACCAAAGTGCCAGTTCCAGCGAATTGGCGGCCATCACAACAGGTCGATAAAATCCATACTTGTATCCGTTGAACAGAGGGATGCCGTACAGGAGCCCGCTGATCGATGTTTGTCCGAAAACCTCGAAGAGAATGAGCGGTGTCATCAACACGCCGGCCAAGGTCATCCCCAGTGCCAGATCCCGATCGGCTCCGGGACGCCCGAAGTAAAGCCTGCCGACGAAGTAGGGAATGCCCCAGGCCTGAATCGTGGAGTTGACCGCCGAAATCAGCGGCCAGAGTTCCAGGCCATTACTCAAAAACGATGCAATCGGGACGCTGCAGAGGATCAAGGCCGCCGAGTCATACCAGCGAGGCCGGAACGCTCCGAACCGGCGAAGGTCGAAGATCAAAATGCCGATCAGGACCCCCAGGTTGGCCGCCGTGAACTTGGTGTAGTCGGGCAGCCCAGCCATCGGAACGATGACCTGTCCAGACAAAAATAAGTACGATCCAATATAAGACGTAATCACTCCTCGCCACGGACCGAGGACCGCGAAGAAGAGCAAGCAGATTACGGGCCAGGCCAGCAGGGCGACCATGGCGGTCTGACTCACGGCCGGGTCTCCTTCTGCGCAAGGATGCCTTGAGTCGCGCTCTTGGCCAGCACTCGACGGTAAAAGCGAAGGGTTTGCTCGGCGACAACTTCAGGCGAGTAATTCCTGCGGCAATGCTCCGCCGCGGCCGCTCCCATTGCGGCTGATCGGTCCGGGTTGGCCAGCATCCTCGACAGCGCCGCAGCTAGATCTTCCGAATCGCTTGGTCTAACGTACAAGCCGTGCGTTTCGTGCTCGAACACCTCGCCTGCTCCCCCTGCCCGTGTGGCCACTAGGGGACACCCGGCTGCCATGGCTTCGCAGATGGTGATGGCGAAGGTCTCGTACCTCGATGCGACGACCGTTACGGCTGCCCTACGCCTTAGACCCTCCAGTTCAGATTGAGGTCTTGGCCCCAGCCACTCGATCAGACCAGCGCTCAAAGCGCCCGGCATCCTGTGTTCGATGTATGCTTTCAGTTGCCAGTGCCGGCCGTCGCGGACCAGACCCCGGTCTTGTCCGACAAACGTCAGACGTGCCGCCGGCCGATCTCGCTGCAGAAGGGCGAATGCATCGATCATCGTGTCGCCTCCCTTGTGGAGGTCGAACCGGCCGATGAACAGAAGTCGGTCCGGGTCGCTTTGATCGGGACGCCATCGACGGTCCTCGGGTACGGTCGGTGTAGGGTTCGGGATTACCTCGGCCCCATCCAGAGCTAGACCGTAATAGGCTCGGGTCCGCTCGAGTACGTCACGGCTTGGCGCCGTGACCATGTTGGCTGCGGCGATTCCCAGCCCCTCCTCTCGTACCCGCTGGGCAAATTCACGGCTCTCCGGGTCGGCGCCGTTGTTCGGCCCGTTGAGGAACCAGGGGCCGTGCAGGCGGACGACTATAGGAACCAGGATGTCTCGCCGCACCCGATGGGGCCAGCCGAAGACCTCCTCCAGTTCCAGGATGTGCCCACTTGGGGTGCCACCAGTGATTCGGCGGACTGCTTGGCTGATCGCTCGACATTGGCGATAATTGACTGCCGACCTGGCATCGATCTGACGGCGCACACTATCGGACAATTGCCTGAGCAGACTGGACCGCATGTCCTCATGCCGCAGATCAATAACCCCTTCCGCCTCGGGGCCAATCAAGCCCCCCTCGGCTACCCGGGTCGACAAAATATGTGCCTTGTGGCCCATGTGCCGCAGGGCCGGTACGATCGTGGCGACATAGGTCACCACGCCGTTGGGACACGCATCGAGTGGCCATCCCGGGCTCAAGAAAATGGGTGAGAGGGGGGATTCCTGGTCAGATGTCGCCGTCGGCTCGGCTTCAATTATCGTCCCCGGATCGCGCAAAGCATCAATCTCCACGAACGAGACGACCAGGGGGATCGGACCAGGGCGGCCCAGGCGTGCTTGCGGGCCGTGCGCACATTGCCGGTCCCCAGGGCCCACCATCCCCATAGATGACGATTGTAAGACAGCTTCGTCAGATCCGCCTTTGCCGGATGATCTGGGAGCGGCGGGAGCGGGCCCGGGGGCAATTTCCGTCGCTGGTATGCTTCAGATATTGCCTTGCGCAAGCCGATGACCTGCTCCCGCTTGCGGGCGTGACTGGCGCTGGTCGGCACCATCCGGTAGTGGAGCAACGGTTCGGTAAGGTTCGCTAGCCGACCCCGCTCAGCAAGCCTCAAGTAGAGATCCATGTCCTCCGCCGGTTCCAATTCCGGGCGATACCCCCCCACAGCCCGAACTGCGTCGGCTCGCATAAGGACCGAAGGATGACAGAGAACCGCTCCTCGTCGTCCGTTCAGATGATGTAAGTCGATCTGTTCATGATTCGATACGTCGATATTCCACACGCACAGCGGATCACCGTCGGAATCAACGACTTGGACCGCGCTGCCGACGACCAGACAATCGGGATGAGCCTGTAGATAGGCAACCTGACGTTCGAATCGCTCTGGCAAGGCCACGTCGTCGGCATCCATCCGGGCAAGTAGGGAGGCCCGAGCCATGCCGATCATCTCGTTGAGTGCCGCGACATAGCCTGTATTCGGTCGGCTGACAAGCCTGATCCGCTCGTCCTCCTCGGCGAGCCGTTCGAGAATTGCCCCCGTCTGGTCGGTCGATCCGTCGTTGATGATCAAGAACTCAAAGTCGGTGAACGTCTGACCAAGAACGCTGCGGACGGCCTGCTCGACGTAACGCTCAGCATTGTACGCTGGCATCAGAACCGATATGCAGGGTGGTCTGAATTGACTCATCGCCCCATCTCCCGTGATTGACCGAAGAGGGTGACAGTTGACGTATCCTCTCCAAACCAAGAGGGGGAGACAAAAAATCGGGGGCCGCAATCATGCCTTTCAGGAAGTGCAATTTTCATGTGCTGGCCATCTTTGAGTTGTCGCTTATCGACCCAATCGGCGCATACGAGGCCAGACCCCGCACCACGGGCTCACTGTCAGGATTGTTGCATGTAAGCCGGATCCCCGCCTGGTTAAGGTGCTCCCTCATGTAGGGGAAGCCGTCGAAGACCGTCGCCCCGTTGTATTCGATCGAGGCCGAATGGGTCCCGTGCTGAGACTGCATGGACGCCGTCCAATCGTCCCATGGCAGGGCCAGACGCAGCATTTCCTCATCAAAGAAATAGCCCCGCGTATTGAAGTCCGTCCCAACCAGACGGATCGTCGAGCCCGGATACTGGATTGCCAGGTAGTTCAACGCCGATGTGAACGCTGTCCGAAGGCTATACAATGGCTCGTCGATCCGGGTTGCCCAGCACCCTCCCTCAAGCCAGTCATGACGCGTCACAAACTCGTACCGACAGCTGGCAGGGGCGAGCATGAGTGGCCAGTTTCGGCTGCGACGGAGCCGAAGCCGGCGGCGTACCCGCGCCGCATGGTAGCGGAACACTCCGACACGCAAACACTTCTGGTAGCACGCGTCAAGCACGAAGGTCAGGCCCCTGAGACCATCCCGTCGGCAGGCGGCAAAGATGTCGCCAAGGATCCGGGGCGATGGCGGGTGGTAGTCCGTAAACCAGACGTGCGTCGGCAGAATATTAGCGATTTTGTGAAAATAAATAAACTTGTTCAATCCCATCACGCAGCGTGCCCGGTTGATCCTCGCACACTCGGCTGGTGTCAGATCGAGGACTGACCGGCTACAGCCAATCAGATAGATCTCGTCGGAACCATCAATCCGATCCATTCAGAGTGCTCCTTGGGAACTGTTCAAAGACGCCTGAGTCCGCGAATGCCAGCGGCGAGTGGGGAAGGTCATGCTCGAGGTGGGATGATGGGTTTGGCAGTTGCCCCTTTATATTCGATCAAAGCCCCGCGTCGTCCGCGTAACCGATTGGCCACGAACCGAAGTTCCCCGACTGCCTGCGGGAACTTCGACACAGCACATGAGACACCGAAGAGCGCCGACTGCCCCGCCGGCGTGCCTCGCTTCCGCTGCCTTCGGGTCGCCCGGAAGGCGATCAAAGGGTAGCCGAGCAGGCCGAGCAGGCTCACCCCCCCGGTTGGCCAGGCAAGACCCAGGCTGGCGAGCGGCACCGCCAGGCCCCAGACGCCGTTGCTGACCGCCTGGCGAAACCAGGGGCGGCCGGGCGTCTGGAAGTGACGGAAGGCCCCCTCGGCATAGGCGTGCCCGGCCCGGACATGACGACGCCACCACTGGCTGAACCGGGTCATCGCCAGGTCGTGCCGGGTCATCTCGGCATCGAGACGCACCACCTTCCAACCGTGATTCCGGAGCCGGAAGCAAAGGTCCGGCTCCTCTCCGGCAATCAAGGTCGGATCGAACCCACCGACACTTCGGAGCGCTTCGACCCGCATCAAGGCATCGCCGCCGCAGGCGTCGGCGTCGCCGACCGGCGTATCCCACTCCAGGTCGGCCAGACGATTGTAAACCGATGCTTCCGGATACCGCTCGCGACGTCTCCCACAGGCCACCGCCAATTCGGGCCGCGATTCCAGTGCCGAACGCGCCCGATCAATCCAGCCGTCGACCACCTCGCAATCGCCGTCCACGAACTGAACAAACTGCAATCCCGGTTCCAGCTCCAGGAGCCGATCCAGCCCAGCGTTCCTTGCCCTTGCGGCCGTGAACGGGATGCTCGTGTCCAGTTCGACAACCTCGACACCCCGCGCCCTCGCCTCCGCAACGCTCCCATCCTGAGATCCCGAATCGACATAGACGATCCGGCCCACCCGACCGACCATCGAATCGAGGCAAGCGATCAGTCGATCCCCCTCATTGCGGCCAATCGCCACCGCGCCAAGCGCATCGAGGGCCTGAAAGGTCGAGGACTCCGGTCGGGGCAGGGGGGCGGTCACGGATGCGAGGTCCTTCGAGGCGAGATGCTCAGGCTCGGGACGGCTTCGGGCCATAGCCGTCAGGGTGGGATTCGAGCCATCGCCAGGCGGTCTCAACGATCGCTCGGATGTCAGTATAACGGGGGCTCCAGCCTAATTCCGAGGCGATTTTCTCCGGGCTGGCGATCAACTCCGGCGGATCTCCTGGTCGTCGGCCGGCCAGGTCTCGGGCAATCGGTCGTCCGACCACCTCTTCACAGGCCTGGATCACCTCCAACACCGTTGCGCCGTGCCCGGAGCCGACGTTGTAAATTCGACCGTCCCCCGGCCCAATCGCCTCGACGGCCTTCTGATGCGCGTCGGCCAGGTCCTCGGTGTGAATATAGTCCCGAACGCAGGTGCCGTCCCGAGTCGGCCAGTCGGTCCCGAACACGGTCAGCTTTGGCCTCAATCCGGCCGCTGCCTGAAGGGTCAACGGAATCAGGTGCGTCTCGTGACGCCGATCTTCCCCGTACGTCCCATCCGGATCGGCTCCGGCGGCATTGAAGTACCGCAGGATTGCATAGCCGAGCCCGTACGCCGCCGCGTAATCCTTGATCAATCGCTCCGCCGCCAGCTTGGTCGTTCCGTACGGATGCTCCGGATTCTGCGGCGTCTCCTCGGTCAACGGCATCTCGGCCCGGTTGCCGTACGTCGCACAGGTGCTGCTGAAGACGATTCGAGGCACCTCCGCCCTCCGCATCGCATCGAGCACGCTCTTGGTCCCGACCACGTTGACCCGGTAGTAATTGTCCGGATCCTTGACCGAGTCCGGCACGATCGCCAACGCCGCGAAGTGCATCACCGCCTCAGCCTGGTGCCGTTTCAAGGCCTCGGTGAGGGCATCCGTATCAAGAATGTCTCCCACCACCAGGCGATCCCCTGGTACGCTCGGCGGGTTCCCTTCCGACAGGTCATCGAAGGCGATCGGGTCGTGCCCGTGCTTTACCAGCCACCTCAGGCAGGCGCTGCCGATATAGCCGGCGCCTCCGGTCAACAAGAGCTTCATCCGATCAGTTCCTCCGAGGGCCAAGCACCTTGACTCAAGCCCAGGATCCGCCGCTTCCGACCGACACCGCTTCCGGGCTGATTACCCAGAGCCTGCATATCATAACCAATAGGTCCCGACGCGCGGACCGGCACCCAACTCTGCCCGCCAGTCAACGAATCCCCCCGTCTCGAACCTCTCTCCTCTCTCCCTCTCATCGCGTCGTCTCGTGAACAGTTGCCGCTCAGGAGGTTTGTGGGACTGGGAGGAATTTTGGCGATTAAGCCGACTCAGCAACTTGCAGTCTCGTTCGAGTCGCACCATAATGAAGTCGGACCATTCGAGAAGGATGGTGCCAGCGCCACGGTGGCCCTGACGATGCATCACACATGATTGCATCGGCGGGGCTTTTTTCGTAAATGTGATCGACTGTTAACCATTCGTCAAGTTACGAGGACAAAGGGCGGGCTTATCCCAACGAGCCCGAGTGCGAGGTTCAACAACACCGATCAGAGGCTGTGCGAGCGGTCTCACCCGTCTCGAAGAGGTGCGTGTCGACACGACGTCGACAGACCGCAACGAGGTCTGTCAGGACGCGACACTCACACCCAACGCCCATCCCATGAATCGTGACGGTCAGGATGAGCCGGACCCGTCTGCGCCCAGCGTCTGCGCGAAGTAAACGATCGACTCGTCGATCACCACCGGGGGGTGATGCCGTTGAGGGCTCCGCCGGGACGTGAACCCTGTTCCGATCTGATCTGATCACCTGATTTCAACACGGGAAACCGGATCGACTCTCTCAAGCGTGAAGAAGTTCCGTTTCATCGAAGGATGCACTTCGTTCCTGAATCACTCTGATCAGGACGAATTTTCATGGATGTGACGCGTGTCGGCCCGGCGATCCGTCCACCACGAACTGAGGCATAGCCAACGATGACGACCACACGATCGCTCCGTGGATCAGGACGCAAGCGCAGCCGTCTCGGCCGTCGGCCGACACTGGAACTTATGGAGTCTCGGACGCTCCTGGCCACCTTCACCGTCACCAGCACGGGCGACAACGGCGGCGTGGATCCGCTCCCCGGCGCGGGAACGGGAACGCTTCGACAGGCCATCGTCGATGCGAACAATGCGGCGGGGGCCGACGATATCGTCTTCAACATCCCCGGGGCCGGCCCCCACGTCATCGCGCCTGCGGCTGCCCTGCCGCTTCTCACCGACGTGGTGACAATCGACGGCTTCACCCAGGCTGGGGCCTCGGCCAACACCCTGAACGTGGGCAACAACGCCGTCTATCAGATCGTTCTCAACGGCAGCGGCGCGGGGGTCGGAAGCACTGGTCTCCAACTGGGCATCGGCTCCGACCAGAGCACGATCCGCGGCCTGGTCATCCAAAACTTCTCCAGCCATGGCATCTGGATCAACAGCTCCAGTCTGAACACGATCGAGGGGAACTTCATTGGCACCACCGTCGATGGAACTGCTGCAGCGCCCAACGGTGACAACGGTGTACTCATCGTCGGCCAAAACGAACGGGCCGATCAGAACACGGTCGGCGGCAGCACGCCAGCCGCTCGCAACCTGATCTCAGGCAATGGGAGACATGGCGTCCATGTCCTCGCCTTCACCGGCCCGACGGCCGACGGCAACCGGATCGCAAACAATTACATCGGCACCAATGCTGCCGGTACCGCGCCGCTGGGTAACACCGCCAACGGCGTCTTCATCGAGAACACCTCGTTCAACCGGATCGGCACCACCGGCGGTGCCGTCTTCCCCGGTGCTCCGAACCTGATCTCCAGCAACGGTGCCAATGGCATCTTGATCCAGGGGTTAATCCTCGATGGCAGGGCGGCCAACAGCAACGAGGTGCGAAGCAACCTGATCGGCACCGATGCCTCGGGCGCCGCACCGCTCGGGAACGCCGTTCACGGCGTCGAGGTGGCCTTCGATGCCAACGACAACTCGATCGGCGGTGCCCCGGCGATCGCCGGTGTCGGCAACACCATTCGCTTCAATGCAGGAGACGGCGTCGCCGTCACCGGCGGGCCGAACGGGGGGAACGCACCCCTCGGCACCATGATCATGACCAATACGATCGACGACAACGGTGGCCTCGGCATCGACCTCGGCGACGACGGTGTCACGCTGAACGACCCGCTCGACCCCGACCTCGGGCCGAACAACTTCCAGAATTTCCCCGTGCTCACCTCGGCGGTCAGCACGGCCACCAATCTGACGATCATCGGCACCCTCAACAGCCTGCCGAACCAGCAATTCGTCGTGCAGTTCTTCTCCAGCCCGGTTGCCGATCCATCCGGATTCGGCGAGGGGCGGACCTTCCTGTTCGAAACCACCGTCAACACCGATGCCGCCGGTAACGCACCGATCAATGCCATTTCCTCAACGCCCATCGCCGCGGGGCTGGCCGTCACCGCAACCGCCTCGCTCGTCACCGCCGCGGCTCCCCGGATCGAGACATCAGAGTTCTCCGAGGTCATTCTCTCCGACCTCCGAGCCGTCGACCTGGCAATCGCCAAGACCGACGCGCCCGATCCCGTTCTGGTCGGCCAGAACCTGACCTACACCCTGACGGTCACCAATATCGGTCTGACCGACGCGACCGGCGTAGTCGTGACCGACACCCTGCCGGCAAACGTCGCCTTCGTTTCGGCCACGCCGAGCCAGGGAACCGCCAGCGAGGCCGCCGGGATCGTGACGGCAAACCTCGGCACCCTGGCCGCAGGGGCCTCGGCGACGATCACCATCGTCGTCACCCCCACTGCCGCCGCCGGTGGCACGACGATCACCAACACCGCCAACGTCGTCGCCAATGAAGACGACTCCGACGACACCAACAACACCGCCATCGCCACGACCGCGGTCCTGGCCGCCGTTGATCTGGCGATCACCAAGGCCGACACGCCTGATCCCGTCGTCGTCGGCCAGAACCTGACCTATACCCTGACGGTGACGAACGCCGGCCCGAGCAACGCGACCGGCGTGGTCGTGACCGACACCTTGCCGGCGAACGTCACCTTCGTCTCGGCCACGCCGAGCCAGGGGACGGCGAGCGAAGCGGCCGGGATCGTGACGGCAAACCTCGGCAACCTGGCCGCGGGCGCCTCGGCCACCGTGACCATCGTCGTCACTCCCACCTCCACCAACGGCGGGACTCGGGCGACGATCACCAACACCGCTGTCGTTGTGGTCAATGAGACCGACACCGACCCCGCGAACAACACCGTGACCGTGACCACCGAGGTCGTGAGGCCCCCGGTCGTCACCGACCTCGACCGGCTTGGCATCCACCATCAGCCGACGGTCCTGGTCGTCACCTTCTCCGACCCGATGGACGTCGGACCCGCCACCAATGTCGAGAACTACCGCCTGATCGTCTCGTCCGGCCCTCACGCCGTCGGTCGAGAGATCGACATCGTCAACGCCGTGATCAGCGCCGATGGCCTTTCGGTCCGGCTCTCCCCGGCCATTCGCCTGCCGATCCACGGCTTCCGCTATCAGCTCACGATCAACGGCATGCCGGAAGACGGCCTGGCGAGCGACGGCGTCTTGCTCGACGGCAACTACGACACCCTGCCCAGCGGCAACTACGTCTCCGACTTCGGCCGCGAGATCCTCGTCCTTCCCACTCCCATTCATACTCCCAGACCCACCCCGATGCCACCCAATGGCGTCCCCCATTACCCGAGGCCGCACGTTCCTTCGTGGTTCCCCCACGAACTGCTTGCGGTCGGCAGCGTCGCGGAGCTTGACCAGTGGCTGGCCGATCGCGGACAGAGCCACCGGGTCGGGTTCCGGAACTACACGATCAACCTGCTCAAGCTGCCGACCGAACCGATCGGCTCGACCGTCGAGGTGCAGGCCGCAGCGCGGACGATCGCGCCTCCCACTCAAACCTCGACCTCCTTCCGAGGCGTCGAACGCCTCGCTGCCCTCGATGCCACGCTCGAGCGCCTCGGTCAGACCGGCAAAACCCGCTTGCGAGCCTTCCTGATCAACGCGCTCAACCTGAATTGACCCGAACCCCGCTTTCCCCCTTCCCGGCCCCGTAAGGGATCACTCCTCAGCGGTGTCGGGAAGGGCTTCCTTGCCTCATGCGACGGGCACTTCGGGATTCGTTCTCCTTTTCTTCTCCAAAGATGAGTGTTGCGAGTGCGAGGTGCTCTGTTCCGATACCATGATGAGAAGGGGACGGGGCGGATGCCGTTACGAGTCCGTACTCCAAGACCCGCCCCCGCGAATCCTGGGCGGAATCGCTCGGGGGACGGTGGTCGATTGATCAGGAGACTTTTGATGCGGACGAGCTGTGCGCTGGTGGCCTCCCTGATGCTCGCGACCTTGATCGGGCTCTGGCCCGACGCTGCTCAGGGACAGATGAGCGTTCAGCGACGGCCGCTCGGCGGCTATGGGGCCGCGACCATTGCCCGGTCCTACCGCATGGACATGGGAGGAGCGTACATCCCTTCTGGCGGCAGCTTCGGCGGCTACATTGCGCAGCGAGCGTTGGAGCCGACGCCGATGGCCGCCTCGGTGACAGCGCCCGAGCCACCGCCTCGCACCCCGATCGGCGGCGCCGGCATGGCCCGGACGCCGATTGGCGGTGCCTCCCGCCTGAGAGGACGCCGCGTCTCGCCGTCCACCGGGGCGATGGGGCTCAATGGCCTGATCCGATCGCCGTCCGTCGGGATGCCGGGTGTGATGCCCCCTCGGCTCAGCTCGCCGTTCGGGGCTCCCTCGGTGCTCGGAGGCGGTTGATCGTCAATCACGAACCGCCCTCGGCCTCCTCCTCGGAGAATGGGCCGCCGATCGGCGGCGGAGGGGGGGGAACCTCGTCGGTTGGTCTGGCATCGGAGACGTCCATCGACGCCTGATCGAGGGGATGATCCCGGAGCTGGATCCCGACGGCTCGCTCGAGCGAGGCAAGGCTCTTGCCCAGCTCGGCCTCGAAGCGAGCGACTTGCAGCTCGATCTGGAGGACCTCGCGCCAGGCGCTGATCAAGGTCAGGAAGTCGACGCGGCCGGCCTGATAGTCGGTCACGGCGATATCCAGCGCGTCCCGGGCTCGCGGCAGGATGCTCTCCTGGAAGAGGTCGAGCGTCTCGCGCTGGGCTTGGGCCCGCGAGAGCAGGTCCTTCAGCTCGCGGTAGATGCCGTCGCGCTCAGCGTCATAGAGCTTGGCGTCGGCCACGGCTCGGGCCTGGGCCTCAAGGATCGCCCCGTCGATCTTCCGGCGGTAGATCGGCAGGTTGAAACCGACGAAGAGGCCGATGTTGTCGTTGCCGTTGGCGACTGGGGAGACCGAGTCCTCCTCCGACACGAGCCCGTAGTTGAAGCCAAGCGTCACGTTCGGGGCCGACCGCTTCTTCGCCAGCTCCACGGCCACCGCGTCTCGGGCGACGGCCGCGAGCCGGCCCTTCAGCTCGGGACGAGAGGCAACGGCCAACCGATAGAGCCGGTCGATCTGACCGGGGACATCGCCGGCCGGAGGAACCAGTGTGGTCTGCAAGGGAGCCTCAGGGGTGATGTGCATCAGCTCGGCCAGGTCGGCGCGGGCCGATTCGATCCCCTGGCGAATGCCGACGAACTCGCGGTCGAGGTCGGCAAGGGCCACCTCGGCGCTAAGCACGTCCTGCTGGCTCGTCTGGCCGCTCTCATACTGAATGCGGGCGATGGCGATGAAGTCCTCGACCAGCTCCCGGTTCTGCTCCAGGATCCGAGCTGATTGTTCATTCGCATAGAGGTCGGCATAGGCCCGCTTGACGGCCTCAACCACGTCGAGCTGCGCCGTTGCCAGCTCAGCGATGGCCACCTGCACATCCTTCTCCGCCGCCTCTCCTCGCAGGGCCAGGGTCCCAAACCAGGGGAACTGCTGGGCAACCAGCACGTTCCAGGGCACAAATCCGGTGGCGGTTTGCAGACCGTTGCTGCCAGACGGATAGACGGTGTTCGAGACGACCGGGTCCTCCAGCGACGTGACCTGTGGGATACGGTGTCCCAACGCCTTCACGTTGAAGTAAGCCGCCTGAACCGCCCGGTTCTCAGCCAAAGCGCGGGCGATGTAGTCGTCGACCGGCCGGGGCCCGGCCAGCTCGGGAGGGGCCGGGTTGGGGTCAAGTGCGATGGCCATCGGGTCGTCCGGGCCGATCGCGTGCGGAGGCCGGATCGCGGCGTTGTGCAGGTTCCTGGCGACCTCGGCATAGTCCGGTGTTGTCCCTGGCAGGGCGCATCCCCATCCAAACCCGCTTGCCAGCAGGGCAGTTCCCATCCCGGCAGACCAGCGTCGTCTCATCGTCCCCTTCGCTCCGGTTCGATGGGAGCCGACGTGTTCCGACGCCGGCAAAATCCGAGATGAGCCCGATTCTCTCCATCGGTCATCCTCGGGTTCGGCTTTTGCCGATTCTCCGGCCTCCCCTCGATCTTCTCGGAAGCGAACCTCCCGGCGACCGACTGCGTAGAAAGGCCGCATGGAAGGCCTTACAACGCGTCTGCCGCTCGCTTCGCCTTGTCGAGGAGGGCAGACTGGTGGTACATTCCGATTTGATGACCTTCTCAAAACGCGATTGATGAACGATGTCGATGGCCTCCTGCAATCATCTCCGTCGAGCGTCCTGGATCGCCGTCGTTGCGATCTTTGGGATGTTTTGCGCGATGGACGGGGCCTCGGCCTGCTCGAATCGCACCGATCCGGCCTCAAAGGTTGCCGGCTCCTGCCGGATGGACCGTGAGCCCGGGGGTTGTGGCTGCTGCTCGGGTCCTGGCTCCACGGCCGAGACGATCCCTGCCCGATCCGCAACGAGCCTTCCTTCGGCCTTCCCTTCGCCTCGCCTCCCGCTCGTCGATTCCTGCGAATCGTGTGTTTGCCGGGCCGGAGAGTCGTCCCCTCCCGCTTCCCGATCAGAATCGCGTCCCGTCGAAGAACGCCCGAGTAGCTCGACCCTGCCCCTCTCGCTGATCGCCGCCATTCTCTCGGGGGATCGCCCCGGTGCGGCCTCATGCTCGGCCCCCTCCGACGCCGCCGGGTTCCCTCGCGTGCCGATCTACCTGCGCACGCTCCACCTCCTGAATTAACCGAGGGACCGGTCCGCGCCGGTCGCTCGCAAGTGGGATGCCTCAATCGGGGTTGATCCCCCGATCGGTGCTTCAGGATCGGCCTGGTCGCTCCCCGGCCCGATTGCATCTCCCGACCGCCCTCGGCGCCACTCCGGGAGAGGCCGGGGATGAGCACGACCACGCAACCCATTACCGGTCGGCCCGGTTGGCCCGGCCGGGGCCCCTCGCTGTGTGTTTGAGCCCCGCACGAGGGGTCCCCGAGTCGTGTCAACCGGGTCGACCGGCAATGGGCCGCCCTGGGGCTGTCCCGATCCTCCCGCATCAAAAGGGTCTGTCATGACGCTCCGACGGAAAATCGCCCACGATGCCCCGTTCTGTTTCGATGCTTCGATGCTTGGCCCGACTGATCAGACGTCTGGCCGGGCGAGCCGGAGGTGACCCATGTCTGACCACGTCTCCAGACCCGAGCCCTCGGCCGATCACGCCGCTCGGACCACGACCACGTCCGTGCCGTCGAGCCCTTCGCAGCCTCAGATTCAATCCCAACGGTCAGGCTGGGCCACCCGGATGGCCGGTGCTCTGGTGACGACCGTCGCCGTACTGGCGGCCCTCGGCATCGGCATCGGCATCGGCCGTTTCCTCCTGGCTCCCGAGGGAACTGGCGACGGACCGACCGCGACGACGTCGGCAGGAGGAACGGCGACGGCCTGGACCTGCTCAATGCACCCTCAGATCCGACAGCCGAACCCCGGCGACTGTCCCCTCTGTGGCATGGACTTGATCCCCTCCTCAAACGAAGGTGGCGAGGAGGCCGAGGGCCTCCGCGAAGTCTCCATCAGCCGAGAAGCCCGAGAGCTGCTCGACCTGAAGGTCGAGCCCGTCGCTCGCCGGTACGTGACGGCGACCGTCCGCATGGTCGGCAAGGTCGATTACGACGAGACCCGGCTCGGCTACATCACTGCCTGGGTCCCCGGCCGGCTCGATCGGTTGTTCGTCGACTACACCGGGGTTGAGGTTCAGGAAGGGGACCATCTGGTCTCCATTTACAGCCCAGAGCTGTACTCCGCCCAGGCCGAGCTGATCCGGGCCCGACAGGCCACTGAGCAGCGCCGCACGTCATCGGGCGTGCTTGGGGCCGAGCGGCTGCTCGAGTCGGCCCGCGAGAAGCTCCGCCTCTGGGGCCTGACCGAGCCGCAGATCCAGGAGATCGAGGCCCAGCAGGAGCCCTCAGACCACCTGACGATCTACGCGCCGATGTCCGGCATCGTCATTCAGAAGAACCTCCAGGAAGGGGCCTACGTCGACACGGGCACCCGCATCTACACAATCTCCGACCTGTCCCTTCTCTGGGTGAAGCTCGACGCCTACGAATCAGACCTCCCGTGGCTCCGCTACGGACAGGAGGTCGAGTTCACCACCGAGGCCTATCCGGGGGAGATCTTCACCGGCACCATCGCCTTCATCGACCCGGTCCTCAACGCCGAGACCCGCACGGTGAAGGTCAGGGTCAACGTGCCGAACCCAAGCGGTAAGCTCAAGCCCGATATGTTCATCCGAGCCATCGTTCGCGCCCAGGTGGCAACGGCCGGGCGGGTGATGGACTCGGCTCTGGTGGGCAAGTGGATCTGCCGGATGCATCCGGGTGTGGTGAAGGAGACCGCCAACGACTGCGACGTCTGCGGCATGCCCCTGGTCCGGACCGAGACGCTCGGCTACGTCTCGGCCGCGGCCGCGGCCGACGAGTCGGCCGAGCCTCTTGTGGTCCCCGCCTCGGCCGTTCTGAAAACCGGCACCCGGGCGGTCGTCTACGTCGAGCGGCCCGACGCCGACAGGCCAACCTACGAGGGCCGCGAGATCGTCCTCGGCCCCCGAGCCGGCGACTCCTACATCGTCCGGGCCGGCCTGGAGGAAGGAGAGCGAGTCGTCACTCAGGGGAACTTCAAGCTCGACAGCGCCCTTCAAATCGCCGCGAAGCCAAGCATGATGAACCCCGAAGGAGCGATGGCCGATGCCGGCTCGGACGGCTCTGGGGATCGGCCGGCGCTGCCCCCCTCCGTCGCCGGGCAGCTCGGCCGGGTCCTCTCGGCCGCTGGTGAGGCCGCCGCCGCAATGGACTCCGGCGACCGCCAGGCGATCCGAGCCGCCCTGCAAGCCGTCGAGCAGGCGGTTGCCGGGGTCGATGCCGAAAAACTCGATGGGCACGCCGCCTTGCTCTGGAAAGAACTGGCAATGCGCCTCCGCAACGACGCCGTCGAGGGCCGTTGGGCCGCCAGCGACCGCCGGATTCGAGACGCCGTCGGGCAATTGATGACCGACATCGGGCGCCTCCGCGACCGCTTCGGCGTGACCGACGACCCCGGCACGCTGCTGGCCAACGGCCCGTTCGATGTCTCCAACACCTTCCGGGAGCAGCTTACCGGCCTCTGGGACGCTTACCAGAACGCCCAGCAAGCCCTGGCCGGCGACGATCCCGACCGCGCCCGATCGGCGGTCGATCAGGCCGAAGAGGCCCTCTCGGCAATCGACATGACCTTGCTGGAGGGGGAAGCGCACGACGCCTGGATGACCGCCCGAGGCGAGCTGCTCTCGGCAATCGAGCACCTCCAGGAGGCCAGCGAACTTGAGACGCTCCGATCGGGCTTCAAGTCGTGGTCCGAAACCATGCCGCCCGTCGTCTCGTCCTTCGGGTTGCCGGAATCCGTTGGGCCGATCTCTCAGCACTTCTGCTCAATGGCCTTCGACAACAAAGGTGCCGCCTGGCTCCAGGCCGATGGAGCGGTGCGGAATCCTTACTTCGGCGCGACGATGTTGACCTGCGCCACCGACACCTCCTTGATCTGGGACGGCCCTCCGGCCGACACCGATCCGGTCCGCCCCCGGCCGGTCGAGGTGCCCCCCGCGTTCCGAGACCAACTGAAGGCGCTTTGGAACGCCTATCTTCAGGCCCAGGAGACCCTGGCTTCAGACGACCCGGCGCGAGCCGGCGAGGCGGCCGTGGCACTCGAACGGGCCTTGGCCGGAATCGATGCCTCGGCGATCGACGGCGAGGCCCGAGAGATCTGGGATCGCGAGCAAGCCAACTTGCGGACGGCCATCGATCGGATGACCAGCGCGGCCGGAATCGAGCCGATGCGGGCCGGCTTCGCCCTCCTGTCCGAGGAGATGCCGGTCATCCTTGAGACCTTCGCCCCTGAGATCGGCGGGGACGTTTACCGGATGCACTGCCCGATGGCCTTCGACGGCCGAGGCGCCGCCTGGCTCCAGGCCGGCGAGCAGCCCCGCAACCCCTACTACGGGGCGACCATGCTCCGCTGCGTCGACGAGGTACAGCGGGTCGCCCTCGGCGAATCGGCCCGGGATTCCGGAGAGGAACACGACCATGACTGATCCTCGGCAACACGCCCCCCCGCAGTCAGCCCCCCGCGTGTCGGTCCTCGACCGGATCATCCGCTTCTGCCTCGAGAACAAGCTCGTCGTCGTCCTGGTCGTCATCGCCGTGACGGCCTGGGGAGCAATGGTCGCCCCCTTCGACTGGGATCTCGGCGGCCTGCCGCGCGACCCGGTGCCGACCGACGCGATCCCCGACATCGGCGAGAACCAGCAGATCGTCTTCACCGAGTGGATGGGCCGATCGCCGCAGGACGTCGAGGACCAGATCACCTATCCGCTGACGGTCAACCTGCTGGGCATCCCCGGTGTCAAAACGATCCGCAGCTACTCGTTCTTCGGCTTCTCATCGATCTACATCATCTTTGATGAGGAGATCGAGTTCTACTGGTCCCGAAGCCGGGTGCTGGAGAAGCTCAATAGCCTGCCTGCCGGCACGCTGCCCGAGGACGTGCAGCCGGCCCTCGGCCCCGACGCAACCGCCCTGGGTCAGATCTTCTGGTACACGCTCGAAGGCCGAGACCCCGACGGCAACCCCGCCGGCGGCTGGGATCGCAATGAGCTGCGCACCGTCCAGGACTGGTACGTCCGCTACGCCTTGCAGGCAGCCGAGGGGATCAGCGAGGTCGCCTCCGTCGGCGGGTTCGTCCAGGAGTACCAGATCGACGTCGACCCCGACGCGATGCGAGCCTACCGGGTGACGCTCGATCAGATCTTCAACGCCGTGCGGATGTCCAACGTCGACGTCGGCGCCCGGACAATCGAGGTGAACAAGGTCGAGTACGTCATCCGAGGGCTCGGCTTCCTGGAGTCGGTCGAAGATATCGAGGGGTCGGTGATCTCACAGACCGAGAACGTCCCGGTCCGCGTGAAGGACGTGGCGACGGTCTCCCTCGGACCGGCCCTCCGCCGAGGGGCGCTGGACAAGGCCGGGGCCGAGGCCGTCGGCGGTGTGGTCGTGGTCCGTTACGGGTACAACCCGCTGGCGGCGATCAAGAACATCAAGGCGAAGATCGCCGAGATTGCCCCGGGCCTGCCGACCACCGCTAACGTCGACTTCAACCAGATCGACCGCGCCTCTGTCGAGTCCTTCGCCGCCGGGCACGGCTTCAAGGCATTCTCCGACGGCGGCGGCCTGAACGATCAGGAGTGGCTGGCCTGGCTCCGAGGGACCCCCCGCGACGACTGGCCCGCGTGGGTGACGACCAGCCAGGTCACGGTCGTCCCCTTCTACGACCGCGCCGGCCTGATCTCCGAGACGCTGGGCACACTGAGCACGGCCCTGGTCGAGGAGATCCTGGTCACGATCATCGTCGTGATCGTGATGGTCATGCACCTGCGCAGTTCCTTCCTGATCAGCGTGTTGCTGCCGCTGGCCGTCCTGATGTGCTTCATCGCCATGAAGACCTTCGGGGTCGATGCCAATGTGGTGGCCCTCTCCGGCATCGCCATCGCCATCGGCACAATGGTGGATATGGGCATCATCATCTGCGAGAACATCCTCAAGCACCTCGACGAGGCTGATCCCGACGAACCCCGCCTGGAAGTCATTTACCGGGCCTCCAGCGAGGTGGCCTCGGCGGTCTTGACAGCCGTCTCGACAACGGTCATCAGCTTCCTGCCCGTGTTCACCATGATCGGCGCCGAGGGAAAGCTGTTCCGGCCACTGGCATTCACGAAGACGTTTGCGTTGATCGCCTCGGTGATCGTCGCCCTGACGATCATCCCCCCGGCGGCCCATGTCCTGTTCACCGGGCGGGGCGGGGCGGGCAAGCTCAAGGGTCTACTCTCGGTCGGTCTGATCGTGGCTGGCGGGATCGTCGGCGTCACGATGGCGTGGTGGGCCGGGGCAATCCTCGCGGGCCTGGGAGCGTACCGGCTCGTTGAGCCGGCGCTGCCCCAGTGGTCGCGCCGGGCGGCCATCTACGCGTCCAATGCCCTGGCCGTGGCGGTCGTGGGAGTCGTGCTGACGCGGCACTGGGAGCCGCTGGGCGTGGAGCAGGGTTTCACCCGCAACCTCGCCTTCGTGGCGACACTTATCGGCGGGCTCCTCGGCGCCTTCGTGCTGTTCCAGAGAGTCGTTTACCGGCCTTTGCTGCGTTGGTGCCTCGATCACAAGCTGCTCTTCCTCTCGGTACCGATGACGGTCGTCCTGCTCGGCGCCTCGGCCTGGCTCGGGTTCGACCGGGTCTTCGGGGTAGTCCCCTGGTCCGTTGGCAAGCTCGGCGGTGATCCGCAGGCGGTCCGCCTCTCGAAGCCCTGGGTCACCATGGCCCACACCTTCCCCGGCCTGGGCAAGGAGTTCATGCCCGACCTGGACGAGGGTTCCTACCTCTGGATGCCCACGACCATGCCTCACGCCTCCATTGGCGAGGCGCTCGACGTGCTCCAGCTCCAGGACATGGCCATCAACGCCATTCCCGAAGTCGATCTCGTCGTCGGCAAGCTCGGCCGCGTGGAGAGCCCGCTCGACCCGGCGCCGATCTCCATGATCGAAACAATCATCACCTACAAGTCCGAGTACATCACCGACGAGTCCGGCCATCGGCTCAACTTCCGCTATGACGAGAAGGCCGGCGACTTTGTCCGGGACGATCGGGGCGAGCTGATCCCCGACCCCTCCGGCCGTCCGTTTCGCCAGTGGCGCGACGAGATCCGAACCACAGACGACATCTGGCAGGCGATCGTCGACGCTGCCACCATCCCCGGCACCACCTCCGCCCCCAAGCTCCAGCCAATCGCCGCCCGGATCGTCATGCTCCAGAGCGGCATGAGGGCACCGATGGGCCTGAAGGTGCGCGGCCCGGACCTCGAAACGATCGAGCGGGTCGCCCTGGAGCTGGAGGGCCTGCTCAAGCAGGTCCCCAGCGTCGAGCCGTCAGCCGTCGTCGCCGACCGCGTCGTGGGCAAGCCTTACCTGGAGATCGACATCGACCGCGACGCCATTGCCCGCCACGGCCTGATGATCCGGCAGGTCCAGGACGTGATCGAGGTCGCCATCGGCGGCAAGCGGATCACGACCACTGTCGAGGGACGCGAGCGCTACCCGGTGCGCGTCCGCTACCTGAGGGAACTCCGCGACCAGATCGAGACGCTCGGCCGCATTCTAGTCCCTGCCCCCGATGGCACCCAGATCCCGCTGGAGCAGCTGGCCGAGATCCGCTACGTCCGGGGGCCCCAGGCAATCAAGAGCGAGGACACGTTCCTTGTTGCCTACGTCCTGCTCGACAAGAAACCCGGCTATGCCGAGGTCGACGTCGTCGAGGACTGCCAGGCCTTCCTGCGGGAGCGGATCGACTCGGGCGAGTTCGTTCTGCCGGCCGGGGTCAGCTACCGGTTCTCCGGAAGCTATGAGAACCAGATCCGGGCGCAGAAGACGCTGTCGGTCGTCCTCCCGCTGGCGTTGTTCCTGATCTTCCTGATCCTGTACTTCCAGTTCAAACAGGTGCCGACAACCCTCCTTGTGTTCTCGGGGATCATCGTTGCCTGGGCGGGCGGATTCCTGATGATCTGGGCCTATGGCCAGGACTGGTTCCTGGATTTCGACCTGTTCGGTGTGAACATGCGAGCGCTCTTCCAGGTCCATACGATCAACCTGAGCGTGGCGATCTGGGTCGGTTTTCTGGCACTCTTCGGCATTGCCTCGGACGACGGAGTGGTCATCACCACCTACCTCGACCAGAGCTTCGGCTCGGCCCGGATCGAGACGGTCGAGGACGCGAGGGCGGCGACGATCGAGGCCGGAATGCGTCGGGTGCGACCGTGCCTGATGACGACGGCGACGACCATCCTCGCCCTGATCCCGGTGCTCACATCCACCGGCCGAGGGTCCGACATCATGGTCCCCATGGCCATCCCCAGCTTCGGCGGCATGCTCATCGAGGTGATGACGATGCTCGTCGTGCCAGTCGTCTACTGCGCCATCAAGGAAGTCAAGCTCCGGGCCGGCATCCGCGATGCGCTGTTCGGCCTTCCCGTAGATAGCATGTAGGCCAGGGAGCCGTTCGGAGGAAAGACTTGAGTAGGTGACACGCTCCTCCTACTCCGGAATACCGGCCATGTCGAACACCAAGGCGCGGAAGCTCACCGTCGTGCGGAAGCCCAACGAACCGCTCCGCCTCGAGGAGGGCGAGGCGGTGCACGTGGGCGTCGATGTCCACAAGGCGTCCTACAGCGTTGCCCTCTTCAGCGACGGCCGCGGGCTGATCGCCACCTGGGTCCAGCCCGCCCGGCTCGAGGTCCTCCTCGAGCGGCTGCGCCCGCTCCGGGAGGAGATCGCCCAGGTCGTCTACGAAGTGGGGCCCACCGGCTTCGCCCTGGCCCGCCGACTCCGCGCCGAGGGCTTCGAGGCGGAGGTCATCGCCCCCTCGAAGCTCCTGGCCCCGGTCGGCCCGGA